>NZ_CAWNYS010000381.1:0-8407 GCF_963878295.1 Aeromonas sp. HMWF014
AAGCCGAGGTTCGGCCTAACCAAGTGTCCGGATTTAGTTGACCACTACAGTGTGGGCATAACTAAAGTCGATGAACTGCACGAAGAGGGAGACAATACCGATGAAACCCGTCATTCAACGGGGGGGGCGAAAGCCATTATAGCTAGGGACCGTGCTATGCTCGAAGCGCTACCGGGGGCGCTGTGAGTGGCTCATCTAAGGATGACAAGATACTGTAGCGGTTTATGAGTGATGACAATGTCCCGCTGACAAACAACGAGGCGGAACAAGCGCTGCGTGGCTATATGCTGTGGCGGCGTAAAGGGAGCCATGGGGTGTGTTCACATCGAGGGGAACGGTTTCGCCAGCGAATACTGTCATGGGTGGAGACGGCCAAAAGAGTGGGGCCTTGTCCCCAGGAGTGGCTACACGCCATCGTCAGGGCTTGTATCGAGACAACGGATTACCCCATCCCTGCCAACTTGTGTGCATCAAGCCCCTGCCGGTGAACGGTTACAATTTTAATGCCTCCTTCTTCTCTGAATTTCATTCAGGTTAAAAGAAAAAGTGTCCTATTTGATAACTTATTAGTAATAGGATTAATCGTCATTCACACAGAGAAAGCTTGCGATGCCATTCGACTCTACAATGTAGTTATGTTTATTTATACGGTAGATTGATATTAATAGGTTACTGCCAACCGTAGACATAAAGGCAGGCAAGGGTACATGTAATTTATTTCTGTCTACCTCATCAGCCATGTTTACTTCAATGCCTGTGAAGGTTAAAACCAGACTGTTATCAATATCAGAGATGTTAAACAGTAATTTTCTGGATAAACGATAAGACACTCCACTTTCGGTAACTTTACCATTCAGGACCATGAATCCTTTGCTGTTATCAAAAGTGAGATCGATATTTGACTTAATACTATAGTTTTTGTTGTGCGTGTACTGTACACCATTGCAGTGAAGGGTTGTAACACTTTTCACACCAATAAAGTGCAAATAAATGAAACTGGCCAAAACAATAAGCAAAACAGTGCCGGAAATTATAATATATTTAAGGTTGAGTTTCATCAAGTTCACCATGATTAATGAAAATTTCAGTTTTACAGTCGTTTTGCTCGGTGTAGTTCATATCATTCTTACATGATATTATTGATATTGTCGCATGTCGCTCACTATAGCTGATATAAACATAAGGGTAATTTTCACATTCCAAAGGGAGTGTTCTAATTAAGCTATTAACTCTCAGGTTGTTTTCTCTGCTTTTATTTTCGGTGCTGTTAAAAATACTACACCCATTAATTTTCGATATAAACACAAAGTCCTTTGGGTAATGCGTAACCCTCCATGGCGTGCTGTTATAGTCATAAAACAAAATGCCAAATAAAATAACAACCAGAGATGACAACAATATCAAATGATAAATAACAGGTTTTCTTTCTTTGGCTGGTTCAGTTTTATCTGGAGTGATCTCATTATTATTTTCAACATAATTTTCCACTACACTGGTAACCGTAAAAATAAATCCCTTACCCCTGATGGTTTTAAGTGATTCACTGGGAATGCCTGAGTCTTGAAGGGCTTTTCTCAACAGAGAAACGTTCTGATATAAAGTGTTTGGCGTTACATTTACACTGTTTTCACCCCATACTATAGCATATAGTTCCTCTTGCGAAACTGCCACCCCCATCCTTGTGATAAAAGCCTCGAATAACTGTGCAGTTGGCATGTTAATCTTAATAGTATTCCCCGTTAAAGAAGACGATATATCACCACTTCCGGGGTAAAATAAAACGCTATCATTTATATTGTAACACTTAATCATCTCAATCGGCTTCCGATAACATCTATTAAAACCTCATTATAGATAATTCACCATAATGCGCCACAATAATGAGAGGCTGTTTATCCTTTGAATGGGCGTTATTAGGTGTTGTTGTCGAAATCGATGCGGCTTGAATGGAACCAACTGAAGACGTGGCAATCTGATCATTTAAGTCAACATTCCAATGGTCAAGCCGCTTCACCCCATATACGACAAGCCTCTCGTCCACCGTGGCTCTCTTATGCGGATGCCATGAACAACGGGTTCCACCACGACCATCGCAGGCGACGGGGCTGCCGCCAGCTCTACACCGACCGGACCATTTGTACCTTCCTGATACTCAAGGGGATTTTAAGCCCCACCCTGCGGGCCGCACAAGGGTTATTTGGCTCCCTTCCCCAGCTTATAAATGTTAATCGTTTAACGCGAGTGGGTTGACATGGGCGTTTCCAAAATCGATGCGGCTTGAATGTAACTAACTGAAAATGTGGCGATCTGATCACCACCATTCCCTTCAAGTCAGCATCATGGGCGAGTCGTTTAACCCCATCACCAACTGGTCTCAATACAACAAGCCTCTGATTAACCCTGGCTCTCTCACCTTCTGGGTGGATGCAGACGCCATGGACAACTGGTTCCACCACAACCATCACGGGCGACCGTGACGTAGCCAGCGCTACACCGACCAGCCTTCCTGACGCTCAAGGGGATTGTCAGCCCCACCCTGCGTGCAACAACGGGGCTACTCAACTCCCTGTTCGCGTTGATGAATGTGCCGCTATGTGCCCCCGATGACAGTTGTGCCAGCAAGTGATCCCGTACGGTGAAGGTGGCGTATCGGCAGCCATCTAAAGGGAAGGTTACCGACCTGGTTATCGATTCAACTGGCCTGAAGGCACTTGGCGAAGGCGAGTGGAAAGCCAGAAAGCACGGCGCCGAGTCTGGCGCAAACGGCATCTGGCCGTTGACCCGGCAACCCACGATAGGGTGGCGGCGGAAGTTTCTTTAGAGAATGTCCATGATGCCGGGGCGTTACCGACATTGCTCAATCCCCTGCGGCACAAGCTGGGTACCATTTATGCGGACAGCGCTTGACAGCAACGCCAGCCATCAGCTGATAGCGCACAGAGGGGCGACATCCGGTATTCCGCCTCGCACGAGCGCCGAGTTATGGAAAAAGGGACACGCGAGAAATGCTGCTGTACTGGTGATGCGAAAAGAAGGGCTGCCTCATTGGAAGAAGATATCGGGGTATCACCGTCGTTCTCTGGCGGAGACGGCGATGTTTAGATTCAAGCAGCTGCTGACGGGGAGAGTCAGCCTGCGAAAATACAACGGTCAGGTAGGGAAAGTGATGGCGTATGTGACGCGATAAACAAACTGAACACCCTTGGCCTGCCTGTCAGAAAGCCCCAAGTGTAGCGGTCACTTGGGGCTGGGGACGTTATAACCTGATGGCTGATGTACCCCGGTTGAGCGACAACATGTGACGCTGCATGTACTTAGGCCAGTGCTTTGGCTTTGAGTTGGGCATATTCATCGGCATTGATCGCGCCGCTATCGAGCAAGGCTTTGGCCTCGCAGATCTGCTCGACCGATGATTTACCCGCCACTTGCCGAATATAGTCTTCGGTATCTGATTTGGCCCGCTGCATCGCATCACGTTGACGCCGGGCCATGCCTGCGCCGTTGCTAACAATGTAAATCAGCGCGGTAAACATCGGCAAAAAGACCAGTCCGATGATCCATAGAGCTTTAAATCCGCCGCCCATTTCAGTGTTGCGAAACAGATCGCCGACGATCTGGAACAGCACCAAAAGGTAAGCGATAAAGATAAAACTTGAGAGTATTAACCAGAAGAAATCCCAGAAATTGCTCATGTTAGTGCGGCTCCTTTGCGTTGCCTAATTAGTAGAGGTGTAGCCGGCGCAAACTCGCCGGCGATAGTGTTACTCGGGTTTGCGCATCGCGGCTTTTAGCCAGCCGCGCAGCAGCGACCAGAGTACGCTGCCGGTGAGCATGCCAAGTACATAAACGCCGACGATCAGCAGCGACGCCGGCAGCGTCAGGCTCATATTAAGCAGCGAAACGGTGACAAGACTTATATTTTGAATTTTAAACAGCAAAACAATTGTCGTGATGACGATGATTAACGCGGCGTAAACGTAACGCATAGACCCCCCTGTAGTGATGATTAAGGCAGTGCTGCTGGTGTTTTCAGCGACTTATCAGCCGCCGCTGCCGGATGTTGTAACACACTATTCATCAGCATGTAACAAGCAATAAACCGCGACCATACCATTAACAACGCCTTCCCTGAAGTGACAGCCTTAATCTTGCAGGGCAGGCTTCTGCACCAGCCATGTTAATTTCTACTCTGGCATTTGTATTTTATCGGCCAATGACGCGAAAGTAAATTCGAATCAAGTTTCACCCTCTTAAAAAAACAACCATGTCTCAAAAATAAATATATGGCTTGATGTATGAGGAGGATATCTAGCCTGTTATTTTAGCACAGTATGTCATTGGCATTGTTTTTGTTGACAAGTAATATCCTTTTTCATTTTTTGTCAAGAAAAGCACCATGGTATTATCCGGGGTAATATAAAAATCCGAGAATAGCGATCCTGATAAAGAAGCGATATCAATATCATCAACTTCCGTCTTCCAATTTCTTTTTGAAATCAATAGAATATCACCATTCACAATGTTGACATCAAAAAGGACCCGGCGGCTAATTGCACCATGATAAACACCCTTGCGATAGATATTCCCATCAATATAGAAAACACCATTTTTATGGCTCATTGAAAGTTCAATTTTCACATTAGCCGAAAGATCAAGGCCGGCTCTGTTTATGAGCACATTTGCAGTACATCTTGTTATTTCATCACGTTCATCATCACCCCAAAAGTTAGCGATAAAAATAAGTGGGACTATGATAAAAACGAAAATAGCAACCCCACCCCATCTTGATATTAACAATGGAATCATCTTTAACAATCATATTTCCTGGATAAAAGCCTTTAGCAAAGGCTAATCAAGCGATAAGTCTCTTGGATTATTTTTTGTTACTTCAGGGTAATAATACTGCACCTTTTAATGCCAGTGAGTAATGATCGGCTATCACCGTCTGATCCCCATCAACCACCACATCAAAGGTGGCACTGTTTCCGCCATCACGCAGGATAATCCCTTTGCCTCCTTCATTGTCTGGCTGCCAGCCTGGATACTCTATCCGTATGCGCAACTTATTGCTGCTGTCATTTTGCCCAATCAGCACATAACGGTTAGGCTGCGGCCCTGACTTGGTCGCATCACTCCACACCTGAAAGCCAAGGTGCTCGCCGTCATACCCTATCAGCCCCTTGCCAATACGGAATTCACCGTTGATACGGCCAGAGAGCAGGCCACTGTTTATTTGCAGATTAAGCTGCGGGGTATCCGCAGCCTGCGCTAACGACAATCCAGCGCTGCAAGCAGCCAGCCAGACGCCAAAACCCCAATAAAAAAATCGCTTTAGCATAATTGCCTCTCGTTACAGTAGCCTGCTTGGCAGCGGCTCTGGTTAATTGCCGCTAACTGCACACTGAGTTCATGACATACATATCCGCAGAGCCACGCTCTTTCGGCAACTGGAAATTCACACGGCACTGTTGTTGCTGGCTTTGCCCCCACCTTACTGACAACTCCCCTTTTGCCGGTAAGCCGGTCAGATAAACCACGCCGTTGTCATCTACAACCCCGGCAATCGTCGCCTGCTCTCCCAGCATGGCTATTGCCCCGAACGGCACGCTAGTACCATCCTCGCGGGTCAGCGTCATCAGCGCTCGCGCACCAATACGGGTGGCAAACGTTGCCGGGATCACCGCGCCCTGAGTGGGCACCACCGTCATATCCGTCTGCGTGACTTCCGCATTCGAGGGCAAATTGCTCGGATCCAGACTCACGTTGTTTTCCTGATACGGGTTGAGATGAGCCTGTGTGGTATAACCACGAAAATCTGTTCTCACACCGGGCCACCCGCCGACCTGAACGCCTGAAGCACCCGGTGCCTCCACCAATGCCACGGTATCACTCAGCGGCTGACCAAAGGTAACACCGTTACGGTGCATGACCATGCCGCCCGACACATCAGCGCCCATTTGCCGGATGTTGGAGTTATAGCTGTAGTTGCCACCCACCTGACCGTAACCGCCGTACCATCTCAGCTGCAGTCTGCTGTTGTCACGATCACCACTATCCACACCGGAGCGATAACGCTGGCTCGCATTCCAGGACAACCGGCGATCAAGTGCCTGGCCATTAAGCCCGACTTCCTGTGAATCATTGCCATTCGACGGGGAGACGAACTGGTAGGTCGCATTGGTGGTGCCACCCAGCAGGCGATGCAGCGGCATACTGAACATCACGCTGGTGATGTGATCATTTTGCTGCTCACCGACAACGCCGGCACGTCGGTTCTGCGTCCAGTTCAGTGACAGATGTCCCCCGGCCACCCCAACGCCATAGCTGGCACCAAACGAATCATTATTACCAGAACGATCCCGGAAGCTGTCGCGGGTGCCATTCAGGTTGACATATCCCCACTCCCCCAGGGACTGGCTCAAGGTCAGCGTGGTGCTCGCTTTACGCTGATCCTGATTGTTGTCAGAGCCATCGGCATTATTGCGATAGCTGCCCAACACATCAGACAGCGTCTGGTAGCCAGAGGAGCTGTACTGGGAATTAGACAACGCCAGCGTGGTGTTGGTCGCGTCTACCGTTTTACTGTAACGCGTGCGCCAGGCTCCCCCCGTCTCGCTCTCCTCCCCCTGGCGTTGCCCGCGTGCTGTCGTGTTATCTACCGACACTCCGCCCCAGCTCCCCAAAGAAACGCCAAGACCCAGTGCTGCCGATTGGTAATGATCGGCGCCTTGTGCGCCGCCATACACCGTCAGGTTCCAGGGCAAACCATACATCATGGTTGCCTGGCCAACCGCGGCTTCATCAACGGAGGAATCTGCCGCACGGTATTGCCCGGCCATCAGATTGTATTTGAGATAGCCTTCACGCAGCGCAATGGCTGGCGTGTTAAAGGGCACAGTAAATATTTGCGGGTTGCCATCGGTTTCCCATACGGTAACCTGCAAATTCCCGCCAGACATACCCGGCGATAAATCATTTAACGCAAACGGGCCCGGCGCCACAGTGGCATTATATATAGTGAAGCCATTCTGTTTGACTTCCACCCGCGCTTGGGTGCGCGCAATACCACGCACCACGGGCGCAAATTCGCGCTGGTTAAACGGCACCATCGCCTCATCCGAACCCAGCATAGCCCCACGAAAAGGCACGCTGTCAAAAATGTCTGATGGGGTAAAACGCTCCCCCAGCGTTACGCGGCTTTTGAGGTCATACAACCCATACTCCGCGTAGGTATACGCCGTTTGCCATTTGCCTTCCTGCTCGCCCGACTTCTGCCAGGTCGTGGCATTACGCAAACGCCATGCCCCCAGGTTAGCACCGGGTTGCAATTGAACAAAACTCGAATCACTGCTGGCACTCGCCCCGGTGCGATATTCTGTCCGGTTCGTGTTGGCCTGATAGTTCATCAACAACACAGGAATGCCATCATCCCATAACTCTCTGGGCGCAATACCGGACAACTTTGGCCGTAATGAGACCTGCGGAATGCTTAACAGCAGCTGTTGCTCATAGAACTGAAAATCGACCGTCGCGTGTGGAATAGCGGATAAGGTCGCACAGTCATCCGTTTGCTCCTTCGCCCGCGGCGGCTTGCCAGCGGACAAAAGAGGGTAGTTTTCAACTCTGACACCATAACGTGACAGCATCTCCACACTCAGGCAGGGTTGCAGAAACGGCTGGCCTTGCGCATTGGTCTCCTGCCGGAACAGCACATCGCGGGAACCGACCCGATTACCATTGATCAGGATGTCAACAGGGTAGACCCCCGGCAGTTGCCCCCCCTGGTTAAACAGGGCCGCATCTGCGTTGTCTATGCCCAAACTGGATAGATCAAAGGTATAAGTGCGCGCATCGACCGAGCAACACACCAAGCTCACAGCCAAACCTGGCAATAAACACTTCATATGGCGTCTATCTCTCATCAAGTGAGGTTAATAACCCGGCAGTCTCTTGCAACCCTGCGACTAGAGCGATGCCTGATACATACGGCTCTGACCGCCAGCATCGGTAATCACTTGCCACTGCACTTGTCCGGCCGCCCCTTTGGGCAAGGTAAAGCTGTGTGACGAGAAGGGGGCAATATGTTGCAGTTGTTCAACATTCACTCCCCCCACGGTCACCCGGCTCAGATTCATATAGAAGGGGGTCGGATTATTGGCATTCAGGGTATTGCCCTGCCGCGTCCAGGCCAGTGATGAGGCACGGTCCGCCAACTGCCCGATGCCGGACGGGCGCACCAGCAGCTTGATGCAGTTCTGCACACTGACTTGCACATTCAACGCCACAGTTTTAGGCGCTGCAGATTTGCCCTCTTTATCCGCGGCCCAGGTATCATCGCTCTGGGGGGGAATGCCGGTGACACACAGCCAATGCAGCTTTTCACGATCGTTTGGCAGTGGGCCGCCTG
>NZ_CAWNYS010000382.1:0-2434 GCF_963878295.1 Aeromonas sp. HMWF014
GATCACAAGGGCGTCGATGGCTCTGCTCATCAGGGTTCCCCTATGTCTGCACCGGGGGCAATGATGGCAAGATCATTGTGCGGGCAGCGGGCAACCAGTTGTGCGAGCGGGGTACCGCAGGGCAGCACCAGAGCGGGCGCAATCTCGGCAAGGGGCAGCAGTACGAACGCCCGCTCCTTCATGCCGTAATGGGGAACGACGAGGCGCTCATGCCTGATGATCCGATCGCCATAGAGCAGCAGATCGAGATCCAGGGTTCTGGGCCCCCAACGCTCATCCTTGCGCACACGTCCCTGTTCCAGCTCGATTTTTTGCAGTTGATCCAGCAAGGCCAGAGGGCCGAGCCGGGTATTCAGCCGCACCACGGCATTGACGTAGTCCGGCTGATCCGCAGGGCCCATGGGGCGACTGCTGTAAAACGAGGAGGCCTGCTGCAACCGGGACTCCGGCAGCGCCGCCAGTGCGACGACGGCGCGGCGAGCCTGACCCAAGGGGTCAGCCAGATTGGAGCCGATGGCAACGAAGACCTCCGTCATGACGCTGGTGGTCACTGCGCCGCTTTCGGTTTGCGACGGCGCGGGCGACGGCGGCTGCGGCTGTTGCTATCACGTTTCTCGCCGTCACCGCTACGGGGTTCACCGGCTTGGGCATGCTCGCCGCTCGCAGGGCGGCGGGTCGCTTCCCGTTGCAGTTGCGGGCGTACATCCGGATTGGACTCTACATAGCGTTCCCACCAGCTGGCGAGTTCGCCGAGGCCGCGTTCGACCCGGTTACGCAGCAACAGGAAGTCGTAGGCCGCACGGAATTTCGGGTGTTCCATGGCCCGCTCGGGGTGACGACCCTGACGGCGGGTCAGTCGCTGTTGCAGGGCCCAGATGTCGCGGACATCGGTGGTGAAACGGCGCGGTACGGCGATGATCCGCACCTGGTTGTCCAGCACCTCGTTGATGGCCAGCATGAAGGCGTCGTGCCAGGGCAGACCGCTCTCATTTTCCAGCACGCGGGCGCGGGCTTCGACACAGCCCCACAGCAGGGTGGCGTAGAGGAAGGCCGGGGTGACCCGCTTGTCTGCGCGCACCCGGGTGTCGGTATCGAGCAGCGCCAGTTCGATGAACTGCTCGAACGGCGAGGTGCCGTGGGGAGTGAACAGGGCGGCTACCTGCGGGAACAGCGGCTGGAACAACCCGTATTCGCGCATCAGCTTGTAGGTCGCCAGGCCATCGCCAGCCAGGAACAGCTTGAGGGTCTCCTCAAACAGGCGGGCGGCGGGGATATCCTGCAGCAGTGATGCCAGCTCCTTGATGGGGGTGGCACTGCGTGGGCTTATGGTCATGTCCAGCTTGGCGGCGAAACGCACGGCGCGCAGCATGCGCACCGGATCCTCACGATAGCGGGTCTCGGGATCGCCGATCAGCTCCAGCTTGCGCTGGGCGAGATCCTCTATGCCGCCCTCGAAATCGTGCAGGGTGAAATCTCTGGCGCTGTAGTAGAGGGCGTTGACGGTGAAATCGCGACGCTCTGCATCCTCTTCAATGGTGCCGTAGACGTTGTCGCGCAGCAGCATGCCTTCATCAGACTGGGCCGACACATGCTTGCTGGTATTGACCTGATGGTGGTGACCCCGGAAGGTGGCCACTTCGATCACGTCACGACCAAAGACGATGTGGGCCAAGCGGAAGCGGCGGCCAATCAGGCGGCAGTTGCTGAACAGCGCCTTGATCTGCTCCGGCGTCGCGTTGGTCGCGATGTCGAAATCCTTTGGCGTCCTCCCGAGCAGCAGATCCCGGACACCCCCGCCGACCAGGTAGGCATCATAGCCCCCCTTGTTCAGGCGATAGAGCACCTTGAGCGCATTCTCGCTGATCTCTTTGCGCGAGATGGGGTGCTGGTCACGGCTTAAGGTACGGCGTTGCCCGGTTACGTGGGCTGGGATGGGAGACTCCACCGACTGCTCGCCGTCTTCCTTGCCGAGCACCTTGCGGCAAAAGTTTGCGATCTGGGAAAAAATGGTACACCTCTTCATGACTTCAAATTGACGGGAGGCCAAAAAATAGCGGCCTATCATAGCTCAGGCCTGACTAAATGAAAAACGATGTGGTTCATTCAAAAAGTTCAGGCTTGGCTAAACAAAAAATAGTGTTGTTCATGTCAGTGCGCTCAGGTCTGACCCAATGCAAAGTCAGGTGCTCCCTGTGCCAGGCTGATCTTCTCTCTGGCTGGAACCCGGTCGAGCCGCCAGTGGGTAATGCCCCAGCCGATGATCTCGTCAATGCGGCTCGCCATCAGCTCGGGGGGCGGGCATTGACCGAGAAAGTGCAGCGCCTGCCACAGGGCCGGCCTGACCTCGTCCAGCGCCAGTGCCGGCGCATGGTTCTGCTTCGACAACTTGTGGCCATCTGCCAGCACCGCCAGTGGCAGGTGCACCCAGGCGGGG
>NZ_CAWNYS010000382.1:2444-6546 GCF_963878295.1 Aeromonas sp. HMWF014
GTAGAGGGCAACCTGGCGCACCGTGGGCTCCAGCAGATCGGCACCACGTACTATCTCTGTGATGCCGCTGTCCATGTCGTCCACCACCACCGCCAGGTTATAGGCGTAGAGGCCATCCCGACGGCGTATGATGAAGTCCTCTTCGGCCAGCGCCGCAGGAACCGCAATGCGGCCCTGCAACCCATCCTCGAAATGGTAAACCGGATGGTGCTGGCGCAGTCGGGCGGCGCATCCCTCGGCCCCGAGACCAAGATCGCGACAGTGGCCGCGGTACAAACCGCCGCCCGCCATGATCTCGCGCCGGGTACAGCGGCACCAGTAGAGATCGCCAGCCTGATAGAGCTGCCTGATGATCTCGTCATAACGGCCATGACGCTTGCTCTGGTACATCACTTCCCCATCCCACTCCAGGCCGTGGGCCGCCAAGGTCTGCAGTATGAGCGACGCGGCTCCGGCCATCTCCCGTGGCGGGTCTATGTCTTCGATCCGCACCAGCCAGCGCCCCTGTTGCGCCCTGGCCTGCAAGAAACTGCCGAGCGCCGCAATCAGGGAGCCAAAATGGAGCGGGCCTGACGGGGAGGGGGCAAAGCGACCTGTATAGGGGCGAGTCTGGGGCGACGGGAGTGTATTCACGGGCATGGCAATTAGGGCAAGCGATTCATTGAAGCTGCATTCTGGGACGCCCCGACCAAAAGCTCAATAAAAAAGGGAGCTCGCAAGCCCCCTTTTTTCAGTTATGCCAGTGGTCGGTATCAACCGGCCATCTGTTTTTCCTTGATTTCAGCGAGTGTTTTGCAGTCGACACAGAGGTCGGCTGTCGGACGGGCTTCCAGACGACGGATACCAATCTCGATACCGCAATGCTCGCAGTAACCGAAGTCATCGTCTTCAAGCAGCACCAATGTCTTCTCGATCTTCTTGATCAGCTTGCGTTCACGGTCGCGGGTGCGCAATTCGAGAGCGAACTCTTCTTCTTGCGCGGCGCGATCCACGGGATCCGGAAAGTTGGCAGCCTCATCCTTCATATGGTCAACGGTGCGGTCAACTTCCTGCATCAGTTGGTTGCGCCAAGCTCCCAGGATCTTGCGAAAATGTGCCTTTTGTTGGTCATTCATGTACTCCTCACCCGGTTTTTCCTGGTAAGGCGCTACACCCGCAATGGCCAGGGGGCCCAGAGATTTCCTGTTTTCGCCTGTTGGCATGCCCTGTCTCCTAATTCAGCACGCTACCCGTGCCATCCATAAAATGAGGGCGACATCTATATCAGAAGGGTAATGCGTAGGCAAACAAGCCGTACCAATTATGTTACCCATCCCAACTTTTATTCGCTGCCCTCGGGTAGCAGGTGACAAGATTCAAAAGGGATAAAATCTTGGGCCACCATGCTCTGCACCCCAAGATGGGGTCGATAGCATAAAATTTCAACCCCTGCCGCCATTGACTGCTCAATTAGCTGACTATAGAGCGGATCTATGTGTGCTGCAGGGCGCATTCTCACTATTCCGGAGTGCAAAACCATAAATAGCAACACGGCTCTGTGCCCTGCCGCCTTCATGGCCATCAATTCACGCAAATGCTTGGCGCCACGACTGGTGACCGCATCGGGAAAGTAGCCCATGCCGGCTTGCTCCCGCTCATCGAGCAGGGTCACGGATTTCACCTCTATGTAGCATGAGGGCCTGTGGTCATCTTCCAGCAGCAGGTCGATGCGACTGTTCTCTTCGCCATATTTCACTTCTGTGCGCAGCCTGGCGTAGCCAGCGAGCGGGGCCATCGCCCCCTGTTCGATCAGCTCGCGGGCGATCTGGTTGGCCCGCGCCGTGTTGACGCAGATGAAGTGACCCGCCGGGCTCTCGGCGATTTCCCAGCTGTGGGGCAGCTTGCGCTTGGGGTTGTCGGAGGTGGAGTACCAGACCCGGGTGCCCGGCTCGGCGCAGCCGGTCATGGCACCGGTATTGGCGCAGTGGATGGTGATCACCTCGCCGTTGTCCTGCCGGATATCGGTCAGAAAGCGCTTGTAGCGGGAGATGAGCTGCCCGGACTGCAGGGGGGGATCAAAGATCATGGTGCGGTTCTCTCTTTTATAGGCAGGAAGTGAGGGCGCGCGGCTGTCACGACGCCATCTTCTCTCTGGCGCGCAGGGGCCAGCAGGCGAGCGGTTCATAGCGCATCCCGTCCGGGGTGGCAATGGATTGATAGAGGCAGAAGTGATCCGCGTGCAGCAAAAAATCCGGTGCCGGCAAGGTGTCGGGCGCCTCGCTCGCCTTGCGCGACAGGGTGACGTGGGGACGATAGCCCTGCTCACCGTTACCAAGCCCCAGCTTCTCGCCGTGACGACGCAGCGCCCTGGCCAGCACATTCAGCTCGTTAGGCCAGTCACCTGGTCCCACCCAGGCCGCCTTGGCACGGCTGAACCAGCCGGTCTCATCCAGCTTGATGGTCAGCGGCGGACAGTGCTGCCGCTCAGCGGCGGCCATCAGGCGGGCCGTGGTGACCTGATCTGCTTCACCGAGAAAGGCCAGCGTCAGGTGGAGGTTCGCTGCGGGGACCGGCTGGCCGGGCCAGGGGCGTTGATCTCGCCAGTCGATCAGCTCGGCGGCGAGCTGTTGTAGAGGCAGGGCAAAGAAAAGTTTGGCCATGTTGGTGAGGATGCCTTTTTACGCTCATAACATGGCCCCATTCTATGGCAGCTACGGTGGTCATGTCTCGCCGCAGCGTATCCTGGCGAGCTGGCCATGAATGCCAGGGTAACCGTGGTGGTCATGTCTTGCTGGTGACATCTGCTCACGGTGGTGGCGGATGCTATGGCAGAATGGGCGCCGTTTTAAGGTCATCACAGAAGGTGCTCGCCGCTTTGTCCCAACTCCCCATAGTGTCCGTGTTGCCAGCGCTGTTTGCCGCCATCGACAGCCATGCCAGCGTGATCCTGCAGGCGCCCCCGGGCGCGGGCAAGTCGACCCTGCTGCCGCTGGAGCTGGTGCGCCAAAACCGGCTGCCCGGTCGCATCCTCATGCTGGAGCCCCGTCGTTTGGCGGCGCGCAACATAGCCAGCTTTCTGGCCCGTCAGCTGGGGGAGCCGGTGGGAGAGCGCATCGGCCTGCGAGTCAGGGGCGAGAGTCGCACCAGTGCCAGGACCCGACTCGAGATCGTCACCGAGGGGGTGCTGACCCGGATGCTGCAGCAGGATCCTGAGCTTGCGGGCGTGTCGCTCGTCATCTTCGATGAGTTTCACGAGCGCAGCCTGCACGCCGATACCGCCCTGGCCTTTGCCATCGAGAGCCAACAGGGGCTGCGGGATGATCTCAAATTGCTCATCATGTCCGCCACCCTGGATGGCATGGCGCTCGAGAGCCTGTTGCCTGACGCCCCCGTCATTCGTTCCGAGGGGCGCGGTTTTCCCATCGACTATCACTATCGCCCCCTCAATCGCCAGCAGTGGCTGGAACCGCAAGTCGGCGCCGTCGTGCTGGAAGCGCTCGCCAGCCATGCCGGCAGCGCCCTTGTGTTCCTGCCGGGGCAGGGGGAGATAGAGCGGCTCGCCCAGTGGCTGGAGGGACGGCTGCCGGATGACGTGCGCCTCGCACCGCTCTATGGCCGTCTCGACATGGCGGCGCAGCAGGCCGCCATCGAACCGGCACAGGTCGGTCGCCGTAAGCTGGTGCTCACCACCAATGTGGCTGAGACCTCCCTCACCATAGAGGGCATCCATATGGTCATCGACAGCGGGCTGGAGCGGCGCGCCTCCTTCGATCTGAAAAGTGGCGTCACCCGGCTGGAGACCCGCCAGATCGCCAGGGCGTCCGCTACCCAGCGGGCGGGCCGCGCTGGTCGTCTCGGTCCTGGCGTCTGCTATCGGCTCTGGAGCGGTGAAGTGCAGGAGCGTCTCGCCGAGCAGAGCCCGCCGGACATACTGACGCAGGAGCTCACCGGCCTGCTTTTGGACGCCGCCCAGTGGGGCGCTAAAGTGGAGAGCCTGCCACTGCTGGACATGCCCCCCGCCGCTGCCGTAGCCAGCGCCCAGCGGCTGCTGGTCAGCTTGGGTGCCATGACGCCCGAGGGTGAGCAACAACTTACTCCTGCTGGCCGTGCCATGGCAGCCTTC
>NZ_CAWNYS010000383.1:0-2668 GCF_963878295.1 Aeromonas sp. HMWF014
GCACCCTGGACAGCTTCTATCAGGTCAATCTCAAACCCATGGTAGAGAGCGGTCTGATGGAGGGAGAGTTCAGCTCGCCCATGCAGGCCGAGCTGGTCAAGCAGCTGGATAGAGCCGCCCGCATCCGCCAGATCTTCTTCAGCCAGCAGGGCAACCTGGAGGTGCAGTTCGCCCTCGAGCCCATCGAGCTCACCGCCAACAAGCGGCGCAGCGTGCTGAACCTGGATGGTCAGTTGCTGGAGTACGCCCATGGCCGTCGCACCAAGATCCCGCTGGTGTGGCCCAACACCATGCGTGACGGGGCCGAGAGCAAGATAACCCTGGTGCCGGCCGCCCGCGAGCGCTCGCCGCGCAGCGAAGGCTTCGTCGGCCCCTGGGCCATGTTCCGCCTGATGGACAAGGGGGAGCTGACCCAGGTCAATGAGGCGACCTTCGATGTGCGCTTCCCGGTGGATCAGGGGGCCATGACCTATCGCGTCTATACCGATAGCGCGCAGAACCCCTTCACCGGTGGCCTGTTCAGCCAGTTCAGATTGCCTGGATCCCTCTATTGATAATGTCGGGGGGACACAGAGCCCCCCGCATTTTGGAACCGAATATGTCACAGAATCAACAAGGTCAGCAGGCGCTGAAAGTGGGGCGTGACCCCAGAATGCTGCCGGAATACGAAGCGCTACGCAGCGAAATCAACAAGCTCAGCCATGCCTCACGCCCCGAGGTGGACTGGCGCAAGATCCATCAGCTCGCCAGCCTTATCTTCGAAAAGCACGGGGTGGATCTGCAGACCGCCATCTACTTCACCCTGGCGCGCTCGCGCTTGCAGGGGCTGAGCGGCTTCACCGAAGGGTGTGAGTTTCTGGCCAACCTGATCGTGACCCAGTGGGAGAGCTTCTGGCCGCCGGTGCATCAGGAGCGAGCCCGCATCGAGATGCTCGACTGGTTCATCGCCCGCATCAGCGACGTGGTCCGCCAGTACCAGATCAGCCATGAAGACAAGCGACTGATCTACCGCTGCGAGCGGGCGCTGCAACTTATCAGCGAGAAGCTGCACAACGCGGGCTTAAGCCGCATTCCCCGGGTCGAGAACCTGGTGCACTTTATCGAGGGCTACACCCATCTGTTCGATGAGACCGAGATCGTCATCGTTTCCGATGAGCCCGGCCTCAAGGAGGAACTGCAGATCCCGCCCATGGTCTTCTTCAAATCTGACATGGAGAGCGATCACGGCGCCTCTGCCGGGGCGGCGACCTCGCACCTGCCTCAGGGCAGCATTCTGGTGGGACGAGAAAAGGGACAGATGAAGCCGACCGTGCTCAAGATTGAGCAGCATCGCCGGCAGCGGCCCGCCTGGTTCTGGTTTGGTTGCGGCCTGCTTAGCTGCGCCCTGCCTGTGATGGGCTGGCTCGGCTGGCAACATCAGCAGCAGGAGAAAACAGTGGCAGCCCAGCGTCTGCAACAACCGGCCGCCGAGCTGCCGCGAGCACTCAGTTATGACGACATTCGCCAGGCGCGCATTGTGTTGGGGGAGCAGACCCTGCAGGGCATGGAGAGCGAACTGGTGGCCCGTTATCAGAGTCAGCTTGTCCGGTTGGAGCAGGCCTCGCCGCTCTACTGGTATCGCTATGGGGAGGGGCTTCGCAGCTCGCTGCAGATGATCTATCCCGACTCGCTGGCGGTCAAGGCACTGGACAAGCAGTGGCAAACGCTGCTTGCCGGTCAGCAGGGGGATGCCATCAGCATGCCGACCTATCTGGATGCCCGCGCCGGGGTGGATGCCCTGCTCGATCAGTTGCTGGAGCTGGAGCGCCAGCGCAAGACGGTGACCATCTCTTACCTCAAGTCCCAGCTCTACGAGGTGCAGAAGAACCTGATGCAGAACATCCCGTTCAGCCTGCGTCTCGGCGAGTTGGAGGCGAGGAAGGCCTCCCGGGAGCCCATCACGGCCGCCGAATTAAAAAGCCTGGAAAATGACCTGAAAACGCTCAATATCCGGCTCTATCAGTTGCAGCAGGGCGCTGAAGGTAGTTGATAATGCTGTCTTGAGCAATGAATTGCGCAGTAGTTAGCGAATATGACTGGTATAGCAAGATTTGCCGTGTTGTTTGCCCTGTCTTGCGCAATTCATTGCAGTAACGCCGCTCAACTGTGCGAGTCGTTAGCATAAAATACTGATTTTAAACGTGATTTATGGCAGTTCAGCCATGGCATGAAGGCTGCTAGGTCGCTACCCCTGGTGTCTCTGCGCCCCGGCTCATGATGGTGAGCCTGCGCCATGGCGGGCGCCCCAACGGCGGCCCCTTGCCCACACGGAGAATTTATATGTGCCCTTCTATTGCATTGCTCGGTGACATTGGCACCGACCACGATGGGTTCCACCCATCCCCCGTGATTGCCGCTAGCCCGGACGTCTTTCTCGATGGCAAACCGGTGGCCCGGCAGGGTGATCCGCTGGCCCCTCACGACAAACCCAACAATCCTCCCCATCCACGCAGCATCTCGGGGGGCGTCGGCTCCGTTTTGGTCAACGGCAAACCCATCGCCGTGACCGGCACCGGCATAGGTTGCGGTGGCGTTGTGATTGGCTCGGGTAGCGGACAGGCAGGTTAAGGAACAGCGTTATGGCAGACAGCACAGGATTACAATTTACCGTCAAGGTAGGGGCCTTGCC
>NZ_CAWNYS010000384.1:0-2531 GCF_963878295.1 Aeromonas sp. HMWF014
CCAGTACCCACCCAGTTCGCTGCGGGACGGGGATAGCGCTGCCAGTCCCGCACCGAAATCCAGATGATGCTGATCAGCGCCCACAGACCGATACCGCCGAACAGCACCAGAGAGCGGGCCTCGCTGTTGACCGTCAGATGGGCGCCAGCCCAGAGCAGGGTACCAAGCAGTTGGGGATGCACCAGCCAACGCCGCAGGTGATTGGGCCCCTGGCCGGAGAAGAACAGGATCAGCGCGACTGGCATGGCGCCCATCATCAGGGTCGGGCCCCAGGTGGGCAGCAAGTAGAGCGGCATGGGGCTGGACGAACGCCAGCCAGCAAGAATAAAGCCAATGGCGACAAATAGCAGCAGCGAGAAGAGCCCCTTGTAACGGTTCTCCCCCAGCCGGTCGCGCAAGCGGTCCCTGTGGGCAGCGGCGAAGCAGGGGTAGAGGTGGATAAGGGTAAACAGCAGTACCCCCAGGGTCAGCAAGATCATGGGTGGCTCCTTGTACTATGGGAGATCACTATGCCGCAAAGTGCGCAACCGGAACACAGAAACCACAGAAAAGTGGCAGGGATACAGCAGGATAATGAAAAAAGCCGATCGACAGATCGGCAAGGTGTGTCGGGCAGACCGGCAGCAGGTGCTGGTCATTACCGCTACACGGGGCAGGGTTTGGCCGGCGCCAGGCACCGGCCAGAACAGGATTAGCGTCGCATCATATAGAGCGCGGCCACGTTGCGGGCCGTGAGCTGCAGGTTGGTGGTGGCGGTGGCCAGCGCTTCCGGCAGCGACATGGCGCGGTTGACCACGGCGAACACAGCGTCCAGTCCGTGCTCATGCACGACACCGTAATCGTCGGTGAGGCAGCCCGAAATACCTATCACCGGCTTGCCAAACTGCTTGGCACAGCGTGCGACACCGATTGGCGTCTTGCCATAAATAGTCTGACTGTCGATGCGCCCTTCGCCGGTGATGACGAGATCCGCATCAGCCACCGCCTCGGCCAGTTTCAGCGCCGCTATGACGATCTGGATACCTGGCTTGAGCTCGGCACCGAGCAGGCCCACCAGGGCCGCGCCCATGCCGCCAGCGGCGCCCGTCCCCGGAATATCCTTCACCTGTTTGCCGAGCGCCTGTTCGATGCAGTCGGCATAGCGGGCAAGGTTGGCATCGAGCTGCGCCACCATGTCGGGGTTGGCCCCCTTCTGCGGGCCAAACACGGCAGAGGCGCCTTTCGGGCCGCACAGTGGATTGTCCACATCGCAAGCCACCTCTATGGTGATCCTGCTCAGACGGGAGTCCAGGCCACTCAGGTCGATGGTCGCCAGCTCGGCCAAACCAGCACCACCCAGCGCAATAGAAGTGCCATCCGCTTTCAGCAACTTGCCACCGAGCGCCTGGATCATGCCGGCACCGCCGTCATTGGTGGCGCTGCCGCCGATACCGAGAATAAGGTGCTGCACCCCCATCTCCAGCGCAGCCAGGATCAGCTCGCCAGTGCCGAAGCTGGAGGTGAGCAGCGGATTGCGCAGTTCCGGCGCGACCAGATGCAGCCCTGAAGCGGCGGCCATCTCGATGACGGCGCGCTCGCCATCCCCCAGCAGGCCGACGAAGCCCTGCACCTTGTTACCGAGCGGCGCAGTCACCTCGACCGGCAGGATACGACCACCGGTGGCATCCACCAGGGATTGCACTGTCCCCTCGCCGCCATCGGCCATGGGCAACTTGATGTAGGTGGCATCTGGCAATACCTGCTTGAAACCCGCCTCGATGGCATCAGCCACCGCCATGGCGCTCAGGCTCTCCTTGAATGAATCCGGTGCGATAACAATTTTCATATCAGTTCCTTAGGCGAGGCCAAACACGCCAAACATCAGGGTGGAGACGGCTGCGATGGTCAGACCGACTGCAGTTTCGTAGGGGATGAGTTTCAGGCGCTCCCCCACGCCCATGTGGACGCTGCCACCCGTGGCATGGAAGAAGGAGCCGTGGGGCATGTGGTCAAACACAGTGGAACCCGCATGGATCATGGCGGCCCCCGCCAGACTGCTGATGCCGAGCTCAATCAGGGTGGCGCTGAACACGTTGGAGGCCACCACTGTCCCGGCCGTGGTCGAAGCGGTCGCCAGCGACATCAAAGCGCCCGAGATGGGGGCCAGCAGGTAGGAGGGCAGACCGGAGGCGGTCAGGCCGCTGATCAGCACATCCTTCAGACCCGAGTTGGCAATGATGCCCGCCAGGGTACCGGTTCCCAGCAGCATGATGGCTACCGGCGCCATGCGGGAAAGGCCCGAGACCGCAAATTGATTCACCTTGCTGAACTTGCCCATCATCAGGGCGCCGACCAGGCCGCCGAGGGGCAGGGCGATGAGCGGATCCACCACGATACCGGCCAGCGGGCGCAGGGCCAGCAGCAGGATGGCGACCAGAGGAGCACTGATGGCCGCAGCAAAGCCGGGCAGCTTGGTGCCGGCAAAGCTCACCACCTCATCGGCAGCGACCTTGCTGCCTTTATTGTTGAGGCGCTTGGCAAGCCAGTAAGCC
>NZ_CAWNYS010000385.1:0-8556 GCF_963878295.1 Aeromonas sp. HMWF014
ACTTCAAGATTAGCCTTTCAACACGTAATTGGGACAGAGCCATAAAAAAGGCCCCGTCACGGGGCCTTGGGGAGTGGTTGTCGTCCGGCATCAGGCGGGCTGCTGGCCCGGCAGGGCATCGGAGTTGGGCTCCACCTTCAGCTCTTCACCCTTCATGTTCTTGATGTAGACATCCATCTGGTTGAACGCGATCTCGATGCCGTTCGCCTTGAACAGGGCGTCTATCTTACGGTTCAACTCGTCCACCGTCGGGTTGCGATCGCTGAGCTCACTCACGAAGAAGCGCAGCTCATGTTCCAGGGTGCTGGGACCGAAGGTGAGGAAGTAGACGATGGGAGCCGGATCCTTCAGCACGCGGCTGTTCTCGTCGGCCGCCTGTTTGAGCAGGGTGCGGGTCAGCTCCAGATCCGAGCCGTAAGCCACCCCCACCCGTACGATCACCCGGGTGACAGTGTCACTCAGCGACCAGTTGATCAGTCGCTCGGTCATCAGCACCTTGTTGGGGATGATCACCTCTTTACGGTCGAAGTCGGTGATGGTGGTAGAGCGGATACGGATCTTGGAGACGGTGCCGGAGAAGGTACCAATGGTGACTGTGTCACCAATCCGCACCGGACGCTCGAACAGTATGATGATGCCGGAGATGAAGTTACCGATGATTTCACCCAAGCCAAAACCGATACCGACGGTCAGGCCTGCAGCCATCCATTGTAGTTTTTCCCACTGCATGCCGAGCATGGAGAGCGCCGTCAGGGTACCTATCCCGATTAGCAGATAGTTGAGCATGGTGGTAATGGCGTAGGCGGTGCCTTGGGCCAGGCTCAACTTGGAGAGCACCAGCACTTCCAGCAGACCAGGCAGGTTACGAGCCAGTGACCAGATTGCCCCCAGCATGAAGAGGGCGGTCAGCGCGTCGCTCAGGCTGATCGGGAAGAGCACGGCATTAGCGCCGGTCCCTTCACTGCGGTGCCACAGCACCATGCTGTCGAGGTAGGAGAAGACCGCCACCAGATCAGACCAGAGCCAGTAGAAGGCGACACCGAATACCAGCAGCAACACAGTGCGGGTCAAGCGCAGGGATTGCTGGCTGACTTCTTCCAGATCCATGGGCTGCTCTTCGATGGACTCGCCACCTTCTGCATCTTCCACCGATCTGTGTTCACGCTTGGCGACGGCGCGGCGGTAGGCCAGGCGACGGGCCGCCAGCTCCAGACCACGCAGTGAGGTGCGATAGACCAGGCGCCAGATGATCAGCAGGTAGAAGGATTCCACCAGACGGCCAGTCAGTTTCAGCGCCGTGTAGTAGTAGCCCAGTCCGACCAGCACCATCAGTGCCACCGGCGCCAGCGCCAGGGCACCCGCCGTGATCGACTGTTGCATGCTGCCCTCGCCCTTGATAATGGCGCGAGAGATGGGGAACACCAGATAGGTGGTGAGGCCCAGCAGCAGCAGGGTCAGCGCCTGACCGATAACATCGTTGCCCAGCGACGAGGGCTCTACGACCGCCTTGGTAGAGAGCATGATGAGTGGCAGCAGCGGCAGCCACAGGTAGCGCATGCTGGTGCGCTTGGCCTGCAACACGGCCTTCGGAATGCGGAAGTGCGATTCGGCAATGCCACCCGGGCGCATCACCGTCAGATAGACGCTGAACACCAGATAACCGAGGGCGAGGTTGAGGGTGATCTGGAAAATCAGTTTGGGACTGAGCAGGCCACAGTAAGCGAGCCAAAGACCGGCCGCCAGTATGAACAGGCTACCCGGCAGGCGCTGCAGCACGGTATAGAGCAGAGCGCGCGGGGTATGCCACTGGCTGTCCTGGCGGAAGCGACCAAGGTCTTTGGTGATCTTCTTCTCGCGCTCAATCAGGGTCGGGCGCCGCCATACCAGCAGACCGCCGATCAGCAGCAGCGGAAAGGCCAGCAGGGAGACCCCCAGCAGCTTGGCCCGCCAGCTTTGCCAGTCCGGCTTCAGCACCCAGTCTGAGGCTTGCTTGTAGGCCAGGGCTGGCCAGTTGATGAACCACTTCATGTCGATGGGTTTGTTACTGCTGACCCAGAAGATGTGTTGCTGCAGGGTAAATTCGATGGAAGCGTAGATCCGTGCCAGCTGCTGCTGGGTCAGTTGCAGGCTGATGGCGTTGGTCAGCTGACTGTCGAGTTGACGGTTGAGCTGGTCGAGCAGGTTGATGCGGGTGTCGAGCAGGGTGGCGAGGCTGGCTCTGTCCTCTGCACTGACCGGCTCTCTGCTGTTGGCGATCAGGTTGTCCAGATATTGGTTTTTCTGAAACAGTTGATCACGTTGCTGACTCAGTTCGAACTGGGCCAGATGCAGGTCGGCGATCTGCTCTTCCAGATTTTTGACCAGAGTGGAAGGGGCGGACTCCAGCTGCTGGTAGAGCTGATAGAGGATGCGGGAGAGCAGCAGGTTGCCCTTGAGCATCTGTACCTGTTCGTTCAGGTTGCGCTCTGTCTGGGTGCCGCGTTCCAGCCAGCTCTTGGCTTGCAGGTTGTTCTGCACCAGTTTGTTGAGATTGGTGGTGGCGCTGACCAGTTGCTGGCTGAGCTGATGGTTGAGTTCCTGCTCTTTTTGTACCAGTGGGTTATCGTCGATGGCGACCAGTTCGCCGGTCTGTTCGGCCGTTTTTTCGGTATCGCCCAGACGTTTGGCACTGCTCTGTTCTTGCAGCAGTTGCAGCTTTCTCTCCTCGTTGGCGAGGCGGGCATTCTGGTAGTCCCGTTGCTTGACCGCCAGATCCTGCATGCTGGTGCGGTTATCCAGCTGTTGTTGCAGGTTGGCAAGTTGCAGCTCCAGCAATGCCAGTTCCGTGCCCAGCTTCATCTTCTCTGCGCTGCTTACCCCGTCACCTGCGTTGAGGCGGGTACGGATCCTCTGGCTGTCCTGGTAAGCGCGGCTCATGTTGGCCTGTGCGCGCTCCGGCAGGGTCTGCAGGCTGGTCAGCTGGCTGCTGATGGTGCCGAGGGCCTCCTGGGCATTCTGCATGTTGGCCACGACATCTGGCTGGCGACTCTCCAGCTCGCTCAGGCTCATACGGGCGTATTCGCTCGTGATCTGCTCGTCGCTCTTGTTCTGGGCCAGGGCATCGAGTTTGGCGCTGATATCCCTGAGCTCACCGGGTAGCGCGCGAATGCGTTGGGCCTGGCTCTTGGCCTTGGCCTGTTCCTTCTCGATGCTGTCGAGCAGGCTGAGGGTCTCGGTCAGAAACTTCTGGTCTGTCTGTTGGCTGACGGTGAGGGTATCTGACTTGCCGATGGCATCGAGCGCACGCTGTACGCTGGCCCGTTGGGGCAGGTCTTGCGCCATGGCCTGCGGTACGCAGAGGCTGATGAATAAGCAGAGCAGCGGCAACAGGGTCGCCGAGGCTCTTTTAAAACGTGTTGAGAGCATAAAACTTCCGGGTTATTACGCGATATTTGGGACATTTCCCATTTGAATTCAATCCGCGTGGATTCTAACACCGGGCTTGCACGGTAAGCAGGGGGACAGATAAAAAAAACGGCGCCCACAGGCGCCGTTTCATCGGTTCAGTACGAATTAGAGTACGTGAACGGAGGCGGTGTTGGTGGTGCCGCTCGGTACCAGGGCACCGGAGACCATGACAACCACGTCACCCTTCAGACCCATGCCGCTGGCCAGTGCCGCTTCTTTACCGATGTGATAGAAATCGTCGGTAGAGGCGATGCTGTCAACCACGTGAGCAACCACACCCTTGGTCAGAACCAGCTGGGCAGCGGTCTTCTTGTTGGTGGTGATGGCCAGGATCCAGGCTTGCGGGAAGTACTTGCGAATGGCCTTGGCAGACTTGCCGCCTTCGGTGGCAACCACGATCAGCGGGGCATCCAGCTTCTCGGAGGTCTCGACCGCGCCTTTACATACGGCTTCGGTGATGCGCAGCTTGTTGCTGTCGTTGGCAGCAGACAGGTTGGACGGCATCACGGCGTCGGTACGCTCGCAGATGGTGGCCATGATGGTCACGGCTTCCAGCGGGTACTTGCCCTTGGCGGACTCACCGGACAGCATGACTGCGTCGGTACCGTCCAGGATGGCGTTGGCTACGTCGCCTGCTTCAGCGCGGGTCGGACGCGGGTTCTTGATCATGGAATCCAGCATCTGGGTGGCGGTGATGACCACTTTACGTGCCTTGTTGCACTTGGTGATGATCATCTTCTGGGCGAAGATCACTTCTTCAACCGGAATTTCCACGCCCATGTCGCCACGAGCAACCATGATGCCGTCGGAGACCGCCAGGATCTCGTCGAAGTTATCCAGGCCTTCCTGGTTTTCGATCTTGGAGATGATCTGGATGTTCTCGCCACCGTGGGCTTTCAGGTGCTCACGGATTTCCAGCACGTCTTCTTTCTTGCGAATGAAGGACGCCGCAACGAAATCAACGCCTTGCTCGCAGCCGAAGATGAGGTCGCGCTTGTCTTTCTCGGCCAGGGCCGGCAGCTTGATGGAGACGCCCGGCAGGTTGATGCCCTTGTTCTCGCCCAGATCACCGTTGTTCAGCACTTTACAGATGACTTCACGCTCGGTGATTTCGATCACGTCCAGGCCGATCAGGCCGTCATCCACCAGGATGCGGTTGCCGACGCGCAGGTCGTTGGCGAAACCGGCATAGGTCACGGCCACTTTGTCTTTGTTGCCAACCACGGTCTGGTCGGTGGTGAAGGTGAACGTCTGGCCAGCGACCAAGGCAACGTCGTTGCCGCCTTCCAGTTTGATGGTACGGATTTCCGGACCCTTGGTGTCCAGCAGGATGGCTGCATGCTTGCCGGTTTCGGCCATGACAGCGCGCAGGTTGCTGATACGACCGCCGTGCTCGGCGTAGTCGCCGTGGGAGAAGTTCAGGCGCATGACGTTCATGCCAGCATCCAGCATTTTAGCCAGCATTTCTTTAGATTCGGTCTTGGGGCCGATGGTGCAGACGATTTTGGTCTTTTTCATGTCAGTCTTCATGGTTAAGGAGTTTCCGCCGTGCAATATACACCAGTTTTTGGATACTTTTTATGATCCAGAAACAACGTTTTGACCAGATAACGTTTTCTTTTCAAGGATAACGTTTTCCTCCCGGCTACTTTTTAGGGCATAAATTAACTGGTCCGCGCAGATTTGGCATAAATGTTGCCATATGTATCCAGGCGCCGGCCCGCCTCATCAGATGTGGTAAAATGACGATCCCATCCTGTCATCAAGCCGTCATCAGTCCCGACAAGAATAGACCCGGTGACGGAACATGAGAGCCCCAAGATGACGCCCTATCTGTTGATACTTTCCCTCGCCCTGCTGGTCATACAGGCACTGCCTGCCGCCTGCTGGCCGGGCGATCCTGCCCCCCGGGCTGCCAGTGCCCTTGAGCTTATCGAATTGAAGCAGATGCTGGCCGCCAGCGAACCTGGCCTCTCCCGTGACGCCTGGCGGCAATTGCGCCAGGACAGCCTGCTCGGCTGGCAACAAAGGCCGCACTGAACGGGGGCGGATAACAAGAGGGAGGCCAAGCCTCCCTCTTGTTATCCTGTTTTCAACGGCGCCTTGCTCAGTTGATCTTGCCCATCTCGATGGCGAAGCTGGTGGCCAGCTGGGCAAACTTGAGGGCGTGGCCGGCGGAGGCGTCCGAATTTTTCAGGGTATCCTGCGCGGTGTGGATGTTGGGGTTGTAGTCGTTGAAGCGCGACTCGAACGGCATGGCGGCGGGATAGCCCTGATTGTGCCAGGAGGCGTGATCCGAGCAGCCGTAGCCGCAGCTGTCGTAGCCATAGCTGATTTGCGGCAGGTAGGCATCGAGCAACTGGGCGAGATAGCCAGTCAGGCCCTTGTCCGTGTAATCGGTCATGAAGACGATGTCCTCGACCGAGCCCTGATAGTTGGTCATGTCCAGTTGCAGCGCGGCCAGTACCTTGGTGTTGGCTGCCTTGTAGCGGCTGGCGATGTCCTTGGATCCGCGCAAACCCACCTCTTCTGCCGCATAGCCGATAAATTGCAGGGTGCGTTCCGGCTGGCGCCCCTGCTCGGCGATGACTCTCAGCACTTCGGTCAGCGTGGCGATGCCGGAGGCGTCATCGTCGGCGCCGGGGGCCAGGGTGCTGCTGTTGGGGGCCGAGCCTGCGGTGGAGTCGAGATGACCGCCAATCACCACCACTTCATCCGGATAGCGACTGCCCTTGAGGGTCAGCACCACGGATTGCTGCGGGTAGCCGCTGTGCTTGACCCGGCTGACGCTGGCCCAGGGCAGGGGGGCGCTCAGGCTCTGCCACTGGCTGGCCACCCAGTCGGCGGATTGCACCCCTGTGGTGGTGGTGTAGTAGCGGTTGCGCCAGCTGGCGAGCTTGCTGATGGTGCCGACAATGTTGCCCTGATCCAGATAGGGCAGCAGTCGGTTGACACTGGCGCTCTGAGTCAGCGGTGGTGCGCTGAACAGGTTTTGTGTGAGGGGCTGGGCCATGCTCTGCAGGGCGTCGGCCAGGGTGCTGTGCACCACATAACCACCGCAGCGCTGATGACCTTCGTGCATCAGGTGGGAGAGGGTGCCGAGCTCGCTCGCCTCGATCTGCGCCAGCTGGACGGGGGCGCCGCTGGCACTGAACAGGGGGGCCAGCTTGGCCTTGACTTGCTTGAGTTCGACGCCGCTGTCGGCACCGATCGTGATCCAGACGGGGTCGGCGGCCTGCACGGCGAGGGGCAGCAGGGGGAGCAAGAGGGCGGTCAGCAAGGGTTTCATATCGGATCCTTCCGGGGTGAGTGACAGGTGAATACCATAAATGGGTGTCATAAGACGACCAACTCAGTCTAGTCAGAGGATCGCACGCCGGATCTGCCCATCTGGCGGGTTTCCCCATCCGGTGGGGGTCGCTGCAGGATCTGCTGTTTAGCTGGGGGGAGAGCGGGGTTGGTCAGTGCTTTGTGCTGATGAGAGGGGGAGTGGCAGTCTGGTCGCCGTGCTGTGGTCATTGTGTCCCGGCTGGGGGGCTGACGCAGGGACCCAAAGTGTGCCATGTCGGCCATGTTGTGCCATGTTGTGCCATGTTGTGCCATGTTGTGCCGGGATGGCCGGATTGATCTGGCCGGCCCGGGCGATGGCCTAACCAGGCTCGCTGCTGTTGGGGGTGGCCACAAGCACCAAGGCGACCCTCAGGTCGCCTTGGTGCAGAGACGCGGGCATTTATTGGCCCTTGGCAATCCCCTCGCGCCTCGGATCGGCGGCGCCGAACCAGCCGCCAGCATTGCGTTCGACCCCCTGCAGGCCCGAGGTCTGCTCGCTGAGTACCACTTCGTGGCCTCTCGCTCTCAATCCCTCTACCACACTCTCCGGTGTGCGTCCCGCTTCCAGCTCGGTGGGGCCGTTGCGGCTGCCGAAGTTGGGCAGGTTGATGGCTTGTTGCAGGTTTAGCCCCCAATCCTGGGTGCCGAGCAGCGTCTTGCCCACGTAGTTGATGATGGCGGAGCCCCCCGGGGAGCCCAGGCTCATTTCGAGCTCGCCACTGTGCTTGTCAAACACCAGCACGGGGGACATGGAGGATCGCGGCCGTTTGCCGGGCGCCACCCGGTTCGCCACCGGCAGACCGGCGGCATCCACCGAGGTGAAGGAAAATCGGTGAGCTGGTTGTTGAGCAGGTAGCCGTTGACCATCAGCCGCGAACCGAAGCCATCCTCGATGGAACTGGTCATGGAGACCGCCATGCCGGCCTTGTCGACGATGGAGACGTGGCTGGTGGAGGGGAGCTCAGGGGTCGCATCCTTGCCGCGGGCCAGTGCCAGCGGCGGCGTACCGGGCTGGGCGACCCCCATGGATTGCTCACCGATAAGCTTGCCCCGCTCGACCAGATAGCCCTTGTCCAGCAGCCCCTTCACCGGCACGCTGACAAAATCGCTGTCCGCCACGTACTGGTTGCGATCGGCGAAGGCAAGGCGCGCCGCCTCGCTGTAGAGGTGAATGGCATCGCTTGAGGCGGCCAGCCCCCCCTCAGGCGTCGTCACAGGCTTGAGGGCGGCCATGTTGCGGCTCTCCAGCATACCGAAGATCTGGCCCAGCGCTATCGTGCCGGAGGAGGGGGTCGGGAAGCCGCAGATCTGGCTCTGACGATAGTCAAAGCAGAGGCCGTCTCGCAGCTTGGCACGATAGCTGGCCAGATCGGCCGCCGCCAGCACGCCGGGATTGGTGGGATGCTGGCGCACCTTAGCCACCATGGCTTCCGCTAGGGGCCCCTGATAGAAGGCATCCGCCCCCTGTGTGGCCAGGATCTTCAATACCTGGGCCAGCGCCGGGTTGGTGAGCGTGCTGCCGGCAGGCCTTGGCGTGCCATCCGGCAGATAGAAGTAGGCGCGGGCATCCGGGTCTTTGGCGAGATAGGGGTCTTTTGCCAGCAGAGTGGCGAGGCGAGGGCTGATCACAAAGCCCTGCTCAGCCAGGGTGATAGCGGGCTCGAACAGCGTGGCCCAGGGCAGCTTGCCATAGCGCTGATGGGCCAGTGCCAGTGCCCGCACCGTGCCCGGCGCACCGACAGAGCGGCCACCCACCACGCCGTCGTAGAAGGCCATAGG
>NZ_CAWNYS010000386.1:0-12770 GCF_963878295.1 Aeromonas sp. HMWF014
CTGCTGGAAGAGCAGAAACAGTTGCTGGACTCCTTCATCGAGCTGATGGCCGGCGCGATCGATGCCAAGAGCCCCTACACAGGGGGTCACTGCCAGCGCGTACCCGAGCTGACCCGGATGCTGACCGAGGCGGCCTGTGCCCAGCAGCAGGGCCCGTTCGCCGATTTCCGGCTCAATGAGGAGGAGTGGGAGGCCATCCATATCGCGAGCTGGCTGCACGACTGTGGCAAGGTCACCACGCCGGAATTCGTGGTCGACAAGGCTACCAAGCTGGAGACCTTATACGACCGGATCCACGAGATCCGCACCCGCTTCGAGGTGCTCAAGCGCGACGCCTATATCGAGGCGCTGGCGACCCGCCTGTCGGAATCCGGGCGACATGCCGCCCGCGAGGAGGTGGCCCCGCTCTGGAGCACCCTGGACGAGGAGTTTGCCTTCGTCGCCGAGTGCAACCTCGGGGGGGAGTGGATGGCACCGGAGAAACTGGCCAGACTGGATGCCATCGCCAGCCGCACCTGGCTGCGCACCCTGGATGACAGACTCGGCATCAGCCGGGAGGAACTCAAGCTGCGCCAGAGCGAGCACGCCACGCAGCTGCCCTGCGCCGAACCGCTGCTGGCCGACAAGGCGGCCCACCTCATTCCCCGCCCCGCCCACGACAGCCTGGATGAGCACAATTCCTGGGGCTTCAAGGTCAAGGTGCCCACCTATCTCTACAACCGGGGGGAGCGTTACAACCTGGCCATAGGCCGTGGCACCCTCACCGAGGAGGAGCGCTACAAGATCAACGAACACATCATCCAGACCATCCGCATGCTGGAGCGGCTCCCCTTCCCGCGCCATCTGCGCAGCGTGCCCGAGATCGCCGGCGGTCACCATGAGCGCATGGACGGCAAAGGCTACCCGCGCCAGCTGCTGGGGCAGCAGATGAGCATTCCGGCCCGCATCATGGCCATCGCCGACATCTTCGAGGCGCTGACCGCCAGCGATCGCCCCTACAAGTCGGGCAAAACAGTGGCCCAGTCTCTTGCCATCATGCAGAGCATGGTGCGCGAGCAGCACATAGATCCGGCACTGTTTACCCTGTTCGTCAGCAGCGGTATCTGGCGCGACTATGCCGAGCGTTTCCTAGCGCCAGAGCAGCTGGACGAGGTGGATAGCGACGCCCTGCTGGCTGCGCTGACCTAGGGCGGGGTCATATTTTCTTACATTTGTGCACTGGTCTGAGAGCGCCGGCTTGGTTATAACGGTGCCCCGATAGCGAAGGGGGAGCAAAAGACTCCCCCTCACTCTTTGTCACACCACACTGTTCAGGTTATCTATGTCAAAACATCTCATCGTGCTGGGCGCACTGGCGCTGTCCGGCTGCGCCCTGTTGTCGCCACCCACCGTCACCCCGGTGCACCTGGCCGATGCCAGCCAGCACGGCTTCTATATCGAGTGCAGCAGCATGGCAGCCTGTTTCCAGCAGGCCAACCAGACCTGCCCCCAGGGCTACCAGGAGACGGATCGCCGTCAGCAGACGCTCTACTCCACCCAGTACACGACGGGCAGCTATGACGAGAAAAAGAAGCTCTACAAGGCAGGCAAGCCTTATCGCGTCGCCAATACGGTCCATTCGCTGACCATTCAGTGCCCCAAGGACTTGAGCATCACGCCGCGCTAGCAAGCAGCAAGCAACGAAAAAGGGCCCGCGGGCCCTTTTTCCTGAGCGGCAAAACCGCCTCAGCGCGTCGCCTCGGCATGCTGGCGGACCAGTTCGCGGCTCATGGCCTCCCGCATCTTGAACTTCTGCAGCTTGCCGGTCACCGTCATGGGGTACTCCTCCACAAAGCGGATGTATCTGGGAACCTTGAAGTAAGCGATGCGGGCCGAGAGAAAATGCTTGATCTCCTCCTCACTGACCACTTGATCCGGCCTGAGCTTGACCCAGGCGCACACCTCCTCACCGTAACGCTCGCTGTCGACACCGAACACGGCCGCATCCTGCACCGCTGGATGAGCGTAGAGTCGCTCCTCGATCTCTCGCGGATAGATGTTCTCGCCACCACGGATGATCAGCTCCTTGCTGCGCCCGACGATCTGCACATAACCCTCTTCGTCCATGATGCCGATATCCCCCGAGTGCAGCCAGCCCTCCTCGTCGATGGTCTCCGCCGTCTGGGCAGGATCCTGCCAGTAACCCTTCATCACCCCGTTGCTACGACAACAGATCTCCCCCCGCTCGCCGATGGGCACCAATGTGCCACTCGGATCAACCAGCTTGATCTCGGTGTGATCGAGGGCGCGGCCGACCGTGGTAACACGCTTGTGCAGTGGCGCATCGATGGCGGTCATGTGGTTGATGGGACTGCACTCTGTCTGGCCGTAGGCAATCGTCACCTCGGTCATGTGCATCAGAGTCTGCACCTTGCGCATCAAGGGCTCAGGGCAGATGGCCCCGGCCATGATGCCAGTGCGCAGGGAGGAGAGATCAAACTCTGAAAAGCCGGGCAGCTCCAGCTCGGCGATAAACATGGTCGGCACGCCGTGCATGGCGGTGCAACGCTCCTCGCTCACCATCTGCAGGGTTGCCACAGGGTCGAACGCTTCCGAGGGAAACAGGGCGCAGGCCCCCACGCTGATGCAGACCAGGTTGCCGAGTACCATGCCGAAACAGTGATAGAGCGGCACCGGTATGCAGAGCTTGTCCTGCTCGCTGAACGCCATACCCCGCGCCACCTGACGGCCGTTGTTGAGGATGTTGCTGTGGCTCAGGATCGCACCCTTGGGGTTGCCCGTGGTGCCCGAGGTGAACTGGATGTTGATGGCATCGTCCGGCTTGAGGCTCGCCGCCACCCGGGTAAGCCGGTCCGGATCCTGCTCGTCCCCCAGCGCCAGCACGGTATCGAAGTTGAGCATGCCAGCGGTGGCCTCCTCCCCGAGCCGGATCACCATCGCCAGGCTCGGCAGGCGGGCACTGACCAGCTGCCCGGGCGGCGAGCTGGCCAGTTCCGGGGCCAGCTCATTGAGCATGGCGAGGTAATCGCTGCCCTTGAAGGCACTGGCACAGATGAGGGCACGGCACCCCACGTTGTTGATGGCAAACTCCAGCTCGTAGCTGCGGTAGGCAGGATTGATACAGACCATGATGGCGCCGATGCGGGCGGTGGCGAACTGTACCAGACACCACTCTATGTTGTTTGGTGACCAGATGCCGACCCTGTCGCCCGGCTGGATGCCGAGCCCCAGCAAGCCCAGCGCCAACCTGTCTATCTGGGTGAGGTATTCGCGGTAGCTCCAGCGGATCTGCTGATGACGCACCACAACAGCAGGCCTTTCGGGAAAGCGTTCCGCTATCTCTTGCAGGTATTCGCCTATGGTCTGATGAAGCAGGGGCTGATCGCAGGGACCGGTCCGGTAGCTGAGCAGTGAGGTCATGGGGTGACTCCTGGCCACGTTCGATTTGAATTGCCTACTGCTCGGCTGGCACGCTGTTTTCAGCTTGTTACATTAATGTAATTACTCACCATTAAAAAGACTCACTTTGGTCTAATGCCGACCACAAAAAACGGCCAACCCAGGTTGACCGTTTTGAATCCAGAGCAAGGGCCCTAGAACAACAGATGTGCTACACCGGCGATGACCGGCAGAGTGACCAGGGTGCGCAGCAGGAAAATGACAAACAGCTCCCACAGCTTGACCGGGATCTTGCTGCCCAGCAGCAGGGCACCCACTTCCGACATATAGATGAGCTGGGTGACCGACATGGCGGCGATCACGAAACGTGTGATGTCGCTCTCTATGGTCGATGCCAGCACGGCCGGGATGAACATGTCGGCGAAGCCCACCATGATGGTCTTGGAGGCCGCCTCGGCTTCCGGTAGCTGCAGCAATTCCAGCAAGGGCACAAAGGGTGCCCCCAGCCAGTTGAAGATAGAGGTGTGCTCGGCCAGCATCAGGGCACAAGTCCCTATGGCCATCACCACCGGCAACACACCAAACACCATGTCGAGTGCATTCTTCACACCTTCTCGCGCCACCGCGCCCATGTCCGTCATGCTCTCGGCCTTGGTCAGCGCCCGCTCATAGCCGTAGCTCAGCACGCTGTGCTGATGAGGCACGGACTCCTGCTGGCGGCACAGGGGGGCGCCATCGGCATAGACATCCTTCTTCCAGGAGAGCGGTGGCAGGCGCGGCACCACGATGGCAGCCACCACTCCAGCCAGGCAGACGGTCAGGTAGAAGGGCACGAACATGTGCTCCAGCCTCACCTGGGAGATCACCACCAGACAGAAGGTGATGGACACTGCCGAGAAGGTGGTCCCTATGACGGCAGCCTCACGCTGGGTGTAGAACTTGCCTTCGTACTGCTTGCTGGTCAGCAGAATGCCGACGCTGCCATCCCCCAGCCAAGACGCGAAGCAATCCACGGCGGAACGGCCCGGCAGGCGAAACACGGGGCGCATGATGCGGGTCATCATGGTGCCGACGAACTCCAACAGACCGAAATCCAGCAGCAGGGGCAACAGCAGGCCGGCGAAAATGAACACCGAGAACAGCACAGGCAACAGATCGTGCAGCACCAGACCACCGGTGGCATCGGAGCGCAGCACCTCGGGCCCGAACTCGAAGAAGGTCAGCAGCACGAACACACCGCCCAGCACCCGCACGCAGGCCCAGAAGGGAGGTACATTGAACAGGCTGTTGAGGAAAGGGCGTTGCACTAGGATGGCCGGCTTGAACAACCAGGCAATCAGCGTCATCAACATGGTGGTGGTGATGATGGCACTGACCATGGCCACCAGATAATCGGCAAATACCGTCTGCACCAGTTTCGCCAGCACGGCGACGGGTATGGTGACATTACCGTCATAGATGACGGGGGTCATGAACAGCAGGATCCCGATGAGTGACGGGATCAGGAACATCAGCACGTTGCGGCGGGTATTGAGCGCAGGTGCTTGCAGAGTCTTTTCCAGCATGGTTTACAGCCTTAATGTTACTTTTCCTTAGCCAGGCGAACCTGCATATTCATGCTTTCACCCAGCAAAACGGGCGCAAGAATACTCCAATAAAATGCACAAACAAGCCTTTAACGGATCATTTCAAGCATAAATATTTTTACAGGCAAACCTTCCATAAGAATGACCTCAAACAGACATGCATATCAATTCACTACAGATAGTTAGCACATTGTTTCAATTGGGTTACATTCAGGTGCGCAGTATAATCAGTTGCAGTTGGCAGGCAATAAGTGACATGAGAAATATATCTACATGGTGATCAAGCCAGTCTGGATGGACCCCATAAAAAAACCGAAGTCTGTTACCAGACTCCGGTTTTTCTCACCAATGGGCGAAGATGCCAGGCAGGACCGAGTGATCAGTCACGAACATAGATGACTTCAACGCCATCCTCGTCGTCATCATCCCAGTCATCATCATCATCGAGGGTCGCATCGAAGGCCAGGGAAGCCGCTGCAGCCTCCGCTTCGGCCTGGGCCAGCTGGTTCTTGTGGTAATCGTCCCACTTGAACTCCACCTTCTCGATGGCATCCTTGGCATCTTCTACCAGCGTGCGCGGCATGGTATCCAGCAGATCCAGGATGTCATAGCACACCTTCTTGGTGCCTTCCTTGCTGATGGCCGTGATCTGGTAGACAGGGCCTTCGTAGGCCAGCGCAGCCTTGACGCGCTCCATCACCTCGACCGCTTCCTCTTCCAGGATCAGATCCATCTTGTTGAACACCAGCCAGCGCGGCTTGCCCGCCAGCTCGGGGCTGTATTTTTCCAGCTCCTTGACAATCGTCACGGCATTCACGGCCGGATCCGAGCCATCTACCGGGCAGATATCCACCAGGTGGAGCAGTACGCGGCAACGCTCCAGGTGCTTGAGGAAACGGATCCCCAGACCGGCGCCTTCGGCGGCACCCTCGATCAGACCCGGAATGTCGGCGATCACGAAGGAGCGGGAGTTCTCGCCACGCACTACGCCCAGGTTCGGCACGAGTGTGGTGAAGGGGTAGTCAGCCACTTTGGGTCGGGCGGCAGACACTGCGCGGATAAAGGTAGACTTGCCTGCGTTGGGCAGACCCAGCATGCCGACGTCGGCCAGCAGCAACAGTTCCAGCTTCAGGGTACGTACTTCACCCGGCGTACCGCTGCTCTTCTGGCGCGGCGCCCGGTTGACGGAGCTCTTGAAGCGGGTGTTGCCCAGACCGTGGAACCCCCCCTTGGCAACCATCAACTTCTGACCATGGCTGGTCAAGTCGCCCAGTCGCTCACCGGTATCTTCATCACTGGCGCGGGTTCCGACAGGAACGCGCAGCACCTTGTCTTTGCCACGATGACCAGTACAGTTGGCACTGCGACCATTCTCACCGCGCTCGGCCGCATGGAAGCGCTCGAAACGGTAATCGATCAGGGTGTTCAGGTTTTCGTCGGCAATCAGATAGACATCGCCGCCATCGCCACCGTCTCCGCCATCCGGGCCGCCGTTGGGAACGTACAACTCCCGACGAAAACTGACACAACCGTTACCACCGTCACCGGCATCGACTCGAATCTGGACTTCATCAACAAACTTCATAGGTAACCGTCACCTTAATTCGAAAAACCGATACGCAATTATAGTGGTACAGGCCCCTGCGGGCGATACGCATCTTAGCGATGAATGCCTCGCGCAACACCAGGCACATCTGCGTTCCGTTTTTTCGTAAACTGCGTCAGAAAAACAAAAGCCCCGCCTGTTGGCGGGGCTTCGGATCCTTGCGGTCCGTAATTACTCAGCAACTATGCTAACGTACTTACGATTCAGCGGACCTTTAACTTCGAACAGGATCTTGCCAGTCGCTTTCGCGTACAGGGTGTGATCGGTGCCCAGACCAACGTTGGTGCCAGCGTGGAACTTGGTACCACGTTGACGAACGATGATGCTGCCTGCCAGAACTGTTTCGCCGCCGAAACGCTTAACGCCAAGGCGTTTAGCTTCAGAATCGCGACCGTTGCGGGATGAACCGCCAGCTTTTTTGTGTGCCATCTATCGGACTCCTCTAATTAAGCGCTGATGCCAGTGATTTTGACTTCAGTGAACCACTGACGGTGGCCCGCTTGCTTACGATGGTGCTTACGACGACGGAACTTGACGATAGTCACTTTCTCGCCACGGCCGTGAGCCACAACTTCAGCTACAACCTTGCCACCTTCAACGAAAGGAGCACCTACTTTAAAAGTGTCGCCTGCAGCAACCATCAGAACTTCGTTGAAGTCGATAGTAGCGCCAGTCTCAACGTTCAGCTTTTCCAGACGAACGATTTGACCTTCGGCCACACGGTGTTGTTTTCCGCCGCTTTGGAATACCGCGTACATTTGATTAACTCCGTAAAGGCGTGTCTTTTGCTCAAGGCCAGACACGCGCAAAAACCTATAACAATGGGCCGGCATTCTACGCAAATCGATTTGCTCAGGCAAGGCCAATTTAGCAAAAAGTTTATTTTGTGCGCATATCTGCCGCCGTGGATAAACGCTTAACTGTAACCCATTGTGAAATCGTGTAGAATCCCCGCCATTACTAAAACCGCAGTTATTGCTGCCGTCACGTTACGAGACTTATGGACCAACAGACTATCCGTGCGCTCTGTGCCGCCGACATGACGGCGGTGAATGAACTGATCCTGGCGAGACTTCAATCCGATGTCAGCCTGATCAACCAGCTGGGTTTCTATATTGTCAGTGCAGGCGGGAAACGGATGCGCCCCATGCTGACAGTGATGGCCGCCCGCGCACTGGGATACGAAGGTCAGGATCATCTCAAACTCGCCGCCATCATAGAATTCATCCATACCTCTACCCTGCTGCACGACGACGTGGTCGACGAATCCGACCTGCGCCGCGGCCGGGAAACCGCCAACGCCCTGTTTGGCAATGCCGCCAGCGTCCTGGTCGGTGATTACCTCTATAGTCGCTCCTTTCAGATGATGAGCGAACTCTCCAACCTGAAGGTGATGGAGATACTGTCGGATGCCACCAACACCATAGCCGAGGGCGAAGTGTTGCAGTTGATGAACTGCAACGATCCGGACACCACGGAACAGAGCTACATGACGGTCATCTACTGCAAGACCGCCAAGCTGTTCGAGGCCGCCACCCGCCTCGCTGCCGTGCTGACCCATCAGCCCGAGCCCATCGAGCAGGCCATGACCAACTATGGCAAGTATCTGGGTACCGCCTTCCAGATCATCGATGACGTGATGGACTACGGCTCCCAGAGCGATGAGATGGGCAAGAACGTTGGTGACGATCTGGCTGAAGGCAAGCCCACCCTGCCACTGCTACGGGCCATGGAAGTTGGCTCGCCCGAAGAGCGTCAGCTGGTGCGCGATGCCATAGCGCACCGCAACGGCATGGAACATCTCGACCAGATCCTGGCCATTCTCGACCGTACAGGTGCGCTGGAGTACTCACGCATGCGTGCCCGGCAAGAGGCTGACAAGGCCATCGCAGCGCTCGACGTCCTGCCGGACTCCCAGCACAAGCAGGCGCTGGAAACCCTGGCCCAGATGGCGGTACAGCGTAGCGCCTGAGTCAACGACTCCTGCTGGATGAACAAGAGGCCCGTGGGCCTCTTTTTTATGGTCTGCGCTTTAGTTAGAGGCTGATCCAGCCAGATGGCTCAATGGCTCAGCATCCAGATAATAACGGCGCCCGCTACCACCAGCGAGCCACCGATACGGCGCAGGTGCTCAGGTGACTGATCACTGAGCAGCCGCAGCATCTGCTGCCAGGCCCTCGGCATCAGCAGGGGGCCAAGCCCTTCAAACAGCAATAGCAGCCCCAGTCCCATCAACATGGATGTCAGCATCCCAGCTCCTTGCACAAAAAGCCGCCCATATCGGCGGGGCTGGCGCCATAAAGCAAAAGGGCCTGAATCATCAGGCCCTTTGGTCTTATTGCTTGTCTCTTACTGCTCGGTGCCGTTAGGCGACCTGAAGTAGCGGAAGAACTCGCTATCTGGCTTGAGCACCATCAGCTCGTTGCCACCGGCAAAGCTCTTGCGATAGGCCTCCATGCTACGCACGAAGCTGAAAAACTCGGGGTCTTTCTGGTAGCTGTCGGCATAGATCTTGGCGGCTTCCGCATCCCCTTCACCACGCAACTGACGCGCATTGCGCTCCGCGTCAGCGATCATGACGGTCACCTTGCGGTTGATGTTGGCACGCAGGATTTCGGCCTGCTCACGACCCTGTGAACGATGCTCACGGGCTACCGCAGTCCGCTCGGCACGCATCCGCTGAAAGATGGAGTTGGAGACTTCGACCGGCAGGTTGATCTGCTTGATCCGCACATCAACCACCTTGATACCGAGCTCGGAGGAGCGCGCCATCCTCATCAGTGCATCTTCCATCACGGTACTACGCTCACCAGAAACAATGTCCCTGATGGTGCGGTTACCTATCTCGGAGCGCAGACCGTTGTTGATCTTGCGCTTGAGCAGGTCTTCAGCCTGCATCTTATTGCCACCACCTGTTGCCAGGTAGAACCGGGAAAAGTCCTCAATCCTCCACTTCACATAGGAGTCGATGATGAGGTCTTTCTTCTCCGAGGTGACGAAGCGATCAGCCTGGCTGTCGATGGTCTGGATACGAGCATCCATCTTGCGAACCTGATCGATGAAGGGCACCTTGAAGTGCAGTCCTGGTTCAAAAAGCCGCGCTTCACCGGATTCAACCCGCTTCACCTTGCCAAACTGCACAACTATCCCTTTCTGCCCTTCATCAATCACAAAGATGGAGGAGAAGCCGATCATAGCGGCCACAGCGATGACACCAATAGCTACTTTTTTCATCTATTAGTTTCTCCCTGAGCTGAAACGATCGCCACTACGCAGCGGGATCGGTGTAGAGTTGGCCCCTTCGTTGGACGGAGGAATCGATTCAGCCTCCGGAGTACCAGCCGGAAGAGCCGGTTGTACGGCATTTGCTTTGCCAGAGAGCTTGTCGAGCGGCAGATAGATCATGCTGTTGTTGCCAGCCGGCATGTCGACCACCACCTTGTTAGCTTGCTGATAGAGCTCTTCCATGGTTTCCAGATAGATACGCTTACGAGTCAGCTCAGGAGCCGCCTGATACGTGGGCAGCAGCGCGCTGAAACGAGCAACCTCACCCTGGGCCCTCAACACGACCTGGGACTTGTAAGCTTTCGCTTCCTGCTCCAGACGCTTGACTGAACCACGCGCCTTCGGCTCGACTTCACGAGCATAGGCTTCTGCTTCACGGATGAAGCGCTGTTCATCTTCCTGAGCGGAAATGGCGTCATCAAAAGCATCTTTCACCTCTTCCGGCGGACGAGCCGGCAAGAAGTTGACGTCGACGATTTGCAGACCCATTTGGTATGGCTCTATGATGTCATCGATCACCTGCCAGGTCTCCTGACGGACTCTTTCCCGACCAGTGGTCAGTACATCATCCATCCGGGTATGACCCACCACATAGCGCAGAGCGCTATCGGTAGCCTGGCTCAGACTCTCCTCGGCATTGGTGACGCTGAACAGGAACTGTTCCGGATTGACAACACGAAACTGCACGTCCATCTCGACCCGCACCACGTTTTCATCCTGAGTCAGCATAAAGCCGGAAGCAGGCAGAGAACGCACAGACTCCACATCCACCGGTATAACCCGATCGATAAAAGTCGGCTTCCAGCGCAAGCCCGGCTCTACGTTGTGAGAGTAAGCACCAAACCGCAGAATCACCCCTCGCTCAGCTTCACGAATGGTATAAAAGCCACTGAGGACCCACACCACCACAGCGATCACCAAGACGATAGAGAGACCGAAACGTCCGATTTCACCACCTGACTTGCCACCCCCCAGCAAACCGCCAAAACGGCGGCTCACCTTGCGCAGCATCTCGTCCAGATCAGGGGGTCCCTGATTCTTGCCGTTGTTCCCCCAAGGGTCACGGTCTTTGCCGTTGTTTCCAGGCTCATTCCAAGCCATCAGCATCTCCATTAATACAAGCGGATGGATATCATCTCTATCTGGTCATCAATCGTTGATGAAGCGGGTAAGCATTCATCTTCATCCGCGACTCAATGCCTGATAAAGCGTTGTAAATTCTCACCTTCCTGTTTCACGAGGCGGTTCCAATCGGCTAGTTGCAGCCGAACTTGCAACACAAAATCCCCCTCCTCGCTGAAACCTTCCTGCTCAATGCCTTTAAGGCGATAGAGCGCACTTCGCAATCTGGCGGCCGAAGGAGGCAACTGCAGGGTATGATGCACCATGGAACCGGCCAGCAACTCGGTCAGAGCCGTAAACAGGGATTCACAGCCTTCCCCGGTCTGGGCCGACAACCAGAGACGCACAGGACGTCCCTCATCATCCCGTTCCAGACCTACCCGATGATCCACCAGCTTGTCGATCTTGTTGCAGATCATCAGCTGGGGTCTGTCATCGGCTTCAATCTCGGCCAACACCTGCTGCACGGAGTCGATATTCTCCTGCATCTGCTCATCGGCACAATCCACCACATGCAACAGCAGATCCGCTTCACGGGTCTCCTGCAGGGTCGCCTTGAAGGCCGCAACCAGATCATGGGGCAAGTGTCGAATAAATCCAACTGTATCAGCCAAAATCACATCACCCACATCCCGGATCACCAATTTACGCAGGGTGGGATCCAGAGTTGCGAACAATTGGTCGGCAGCATACACGCTGGCAGCTGTAAGTTGGTTGAACAAAGTGGACTTTCCGGCGTTGGTGTAACCCACCAGCGATACAGTCGGTACTTCGTTTCTGTTGCGGGCACGGCGGCCCTGTTCCCGCTGCTTGGCCACTTTGTCGAGCCGGCGCAAAATCGCCTTGATGCGCTCACGCAACAGACGACGGTCAGTTTCCAGCTGGGTTTCGCCCGGGCCGCGCAGACCGATCCCGCCCTTCTGACGCTCAAGGTGAGTCCAGCCTCGCACCAAGCGAGTAGAAAGATGACGTAGCTGGGCCAGTTCGACCTGCAACTTGCCTTCGTGGGTACGGGCGCGCTGGGCAAAGATATCCAGAATCAGGCCGGTTCTGTCAACGACCCGACACTGGAACAGGCGTTCCAGGTTGCGCTCCTGGGCAGGAGTCAGGGCATGGTTGAAGATCACCACGTCTGCGCCCAGCATCTGCACCTGGGACGCGATCTCTTCAGCCTTGCCGCTGCCGACAAAAAATTTGGCGCTGGGTGCATTGCGGTTGGTGGTGACTACCCCCAACGCATTGACCCCAGCCGAGCTCACCAACAGTTTGAGCTCTTCCAGATCCTCCCGCTCACCCTCATCGCTGAAGTTGACATGTACCAGAACGGCCTGTTCGCCTGCTTCATAACGGTCAAACAAGCGCTTGCTCCTTGACAGGAATCATGATGAATCTGGGTTGGCGAGTCATCTCGCCCTGAGATATCACGCCTCGGCTTCACCCTGTTCTTCGCCAGCTGCGCCAGGGACGTGCTGGTGATGGTTGACGGCACGGGCTGGCACCACGGTGGAAATGGCGTGTTTGTAGACCATCTGGCTCACGGTGTTCTTCAGCAAAATGACAAACTGGTCAAACGATTCGATCTGACCCTGCAGTTTGATGCCGTTCACCAAATAGATAGAAACAGGAATCCGCTCACGGCGCAGCGCATTCAAAAACGGGTCTTGGAGAGATTGCCCCTTAGCCATCTTCTTTTTCCTTATAGTTTGTTGTTTTTAAACACCGGATATCAATATAACAACCTGATTATACAGGAGTGTCAAGCCACACCGGCA
>NZ_CAWNYS010000387.1:0-2483 GCF_963878295.1 Aeromonas sp. HMWF014
GGTCTGGGAAGCGCTGATCCTCGGCGGCGATCACCGCCAGCTGCAGCTCCCGCGAAATGCGTTCGAGCGGCACCCAGTCGTGCTTGACCTCGGCCACCTTGGCGGGCGGAAACAGGGCCCGCTCGATGCGCCATGACCACATGAGGGGATCGATGAAGCGCAGCAGTGCCACCGAGACGATGGAGCTGATCAGCGCTGCCAGCAGCAGCCTGCCGAGCCAGCTCAGCAGGCGTCGCCCCAGAGTGGGTCGCACGGGCTCGGGCTCGCTCTCCCAGATGTAGTGGCGTGGATCATCGGGATCCGGAATTATTGGGGCAGCCATTCGATGTGGCAGAACTTCTCGTCAACACGGCGGGAGAGCAGCATGCGGGCAAACAGGTGCTCATACTCTTGCTCGGCATTGCCAAGCCCGACCCAGATCTCGGCGTACTCGGCATCGCTCACCGCAAAACCCACGTCCGCTTCCCAGTCATCGGCCGGATCGGTCTCCGCCAGCAGACCCCGATCGTTGAACGCCTGGTTGAACAGGGCTATCTCCTGCTCCGGCAGGTTGTCGGAGGCCAGCTCCATGAAGAGTTCGAGGGCGGTGTCGAGCAGTTCCTCGACGCTGTGCATTTCGTCGTTCAAAGACATTGGTCTGTTCCAGATAATAAAAAAAGAAGCCCCGCCGGCGATGCCGGACGGTGGCGCGCGCTATTCTAGCTGGCCCCTTCTCCCTTGGCGAGATCTGCTCCGCGAGCCGGCCCCATTTGTGACAATAAAAAACCGGATCCTGGTTCAGGCTCCGGTCTTCATTGAGGGAAGGGGTCACGCATGGGGCGTCAGCTCATCCCTTCTTGTCATCGGCGAAGGTGATGTTGAGCTCCAGCACCGACAGCTCATCACTCTTCTTGTCCAGCTGGACCGTGATCTTGTCAGGGTCTATCTGCACATATTTGCGGATCACCTCGAGCAGGTCCTGTTTGAGCTGGGGCAGGTAATCCGGCCCTCCTCTGGATGAACGCTCGTGCGCGACTATGATCTGCAACCGCTCTTTGGCCAGTTGTGCGGTGTTTTGTTTCTTGTTGGAACGAAAATAATCCAATAATGACATGTTTAACTCCCGAACAGTCGGCTAAAGAAGCCCTTCTTTTCTTCTTCCAGAAAACGAAAATCCTTGGTGTCGCCCAGCAGACGGGCAACGGCATCCTCATAGGCCTGACCGGCATCGGACTCCTTGTCCAGGATGACCGGCTCCCCCGAGTTGGAGGCGCGCAGTACAGCCTGAGACTCCGGGATCACCCCAAGCAGCTTGATAGCCAGGATCTCTTGTACATCCTGCACGCTCAGCATGTCGCCACGGCTGACGCGGGTCGGGCAGTAGCGAGTGAGCAGCAGGTGTTCCTTGATCGGGTCTTCGCCGCGCTCGGCACGACGGGACTTGGAGGCCAGGATGCCGAGGATGCGATCCGAGTCACGCACGGAAGAGACTTCCGGGTTGGTGGTGACGATCGCCTCGTCAGCAAAGTAGAGCGCCATCAAGGCACCCGCTTCGATCCCGGCTGGCGAATCGCAGACGATGTAATCGAACTTCATCTCCGCCAGCTGATCCAGGATCTTCTCGACCCCTTCACGGGTCAGGGCGTCCTTGTCCCGGGTCTGGGAGGCAGGCAGGATGAACAGATTTTCGCAGCGCTTGTCCTTGATGAGGGCCTGATTGAGGTTGGCCTCACCGTTGATCACATTGACGAAGTCATACACCACGCGCCGCTCGCAGCCCATGATGAGATCCAGATTTCTCAGGCCAATGTCAAAATCGATGACCACCGTCTTGTGGCCACGCTGAGCCAAACCTGTGCTCAGGGCCGCGCTGGTTGTGGTCTTGCCAACGCCACCTTTACCCGATGTAACGACTATGATTCGCGCCATTCTCGCTTCCTTGTAACTCTATTTGATATGGTCTATTCGGAGTTGTTCGTTATCCAGCCGGACATGTACCGGCTGTTGTATCAGGCCGGCCGGCAGTGCATCGCTCAGTTGAAACGTGCCTGCGATGGATAGCAGCTCAGCCTGTAATTGCTGGCAATAGATCCGTGCCTGGGTGTTGCCCTTGGCACCTGCTATGGCCCTGCCGCGCAGGGTGCCATAGATATGAATGCTGTCATCGGCGATGACTTCGGCTCCCGGACTCACCGAGCCCAGTATCACCAGCGAGGTGCCAGCAGCATAGAGCTGCTGGCCGGATCGCACCGGGCCCACGTGTACCTTGCTCGGCACCAGAGGCGCCGGGGTGGCGGTTACCTCGACCACGGGCGCCGGGATGGGTGTTTTTTCCGGCGGATGCTCGGCCTTGCGGCTCTTGCCAGAGGCCATCACCGCCAGCCCCGCCGCCTTGGCGGCCGTCTTCATCGCCTCATTTTGTGTCCCCGTGATCCCGACCAGCACGAAATCCTCAGACTCCACCAGCTCCTTCAGCTGTTCGAAGTCGGGAATATCCGCAAGCC
>NZ_CAWNYS010000387.1:2493-7303 GCF_963878295.1 Aeromonas sp. HMWF014
TCCCCGAGACAGAGACGGTAATCCGTTATTGTTATTCAATTCCTGATGTTATAGTTTGCCACCATCAGAGGCAATAAACCCGTCGGATTATATCAATTTCCATGTTATGTGCAGTCTATAAAAGTCGCAAAAAAGCCGAGACCTATCTTTTTGTTGAAAGAAGAGAGGATTTTTCCCGTGTACCCGAGGTGCTGATGAGGACATTTGGTCGCCCTGAGCTGGTATTGATGACCAAGCTGGACCCAGCCAGGCCCTTGGGGATCGCTTCGACCAGCCGGGTGATGGCGGCGCTGACAAGTCAGGGCTTCTATCTGCAGGTGCCACCGCCGCCGGAAAATCTGCTGGAACAGCACAAGGCACAATTAAAGGCCTCGCGCTGATGAAGTGTCGGCTGGCTCTGTTATTATTCAGCGGGCTGTTAAGTGCCCCCTTGCAGGCCAGCCCCGATTTTTACGCCTATGTGGCTGGACTCAAACAGCAGGCCCTGGCTGCCGGTATCAAGCCTGAAACGGTGGCCGCTGCCTTTGCCAATATTCGGGTCATCGAGCCCGCCATCAAACACGATAAAAACCAGCCAGAATTTAAACTGACGCTGGACAGCTATATTCCACGCGCGGTTCCGCAATGGAAGGTCAATCAGGCCAAGGCCCTATATCGTCAGCATTTGCCGCTGCTCACAAAAATAGGGGCAGAATATGACGTGCAGCCCCGTTTTATTGTCGCCTTGTGGGGCATAGAAACCAATTTCGGTAAATTGACCGGCACCTATCCGCTGATCTCCTCGCTGGCGACCCTGGCCTGGGATGGTCGGCGGGAGGACTTTTTCAAGGGGCAACTGCTGGATGCCCTGCGCATCATAGAGCAGGGGCATGTGACCCCATCCGCCTTCAAGGGCTCCTGGGCCGGTGCTATGGGGCAGGTGCAGTTCATGCCATCTTCCTTCCTCAAGTACGCGGTCGATCAGGATGGGGACGGCAAGAAGGACTTGTGGGGCAATCTCGCGGATGTGTTTGGTTCGGCAGCCAATTATCTGCAGCAGAATGGTTGGCACGGCGATGAAACCTGGGGGCGTCAGGTCAGGTTGCCTGAGGGGCTGGATCCCGCCTTGCTCGGGCTGGAGCAGACCCGGCAGCTGTCGGCGTGGCAGGCTCTTGGCGTTCGTCAGCTCGATGGTTCACCCTTGCCCGGGGTCGAGATGCAGGCCTCTCTGGTGCGCCCCGATGATGCCAAAGGCCGCGCCTATCTGGCTTATCCCAACTATCTGGTGTTGCGCCACTGGAATCGCTCCCACTATTTCGTGGTGGCGGTGGTCACCCTGGCCGATCGCCTCGTGGAATAATCGGTGCAGACCCGGACGGTTCAGGTGGCGTGTGGAACGCTGTATTTATCTTGAGGGGGGAATGGGGCGCGGGAATATGGGATGAGCAGGGATGACAAGTCAGGCGAGGTAATCGAAATAACGGGCAACAAAAAGGCGGGAATTCCCGCCTTTTTGTATTTTTGGCAGCCGCAGCTTAATCGCAGGCAACCTGCATTACCTTGATGGCCAAACCACCACGGGAGGTTTCACGGTACTTGGAGTCCATGTCCTTGCCGGTGATGTACATGGTCTCGATGACCTTGTCCAGGGAGACGCGGGGCTTGGAGGTACGACGCAGGGCCATGCGGGAGGCGTTGACCGCCTTCATGGCCGCGATGGCATTGCGCTCGATGCAAGGCACCTGCACCTGACCGGCAACCGGATCACAGGTCAAACCCAGATTGTGCTCCATGCCGATCTCGGCGGCTTCACACACGTGCTCCGGGCTGCCGCCCATCAGTTCGGTCAGACCCGCGGCGGCCATGGAGCAGGAGACACCCACTTCACCCTGGCAACCGACTTCGGCGCCGGAGATAGAGGCGTTCATCTTGTAGAGCATGCCCACGGCACCGGCAGCCAGATAGAAACGGGTGTATTCGTCGCGACCCACCGGCTGGATGAACTTGTCGTAGTAGGCCAGCACGGCCGGGATGATACCGGCGGCGCCGTTGGTCGGTGCCGTGACGACGCGGCCACCGGCGGCGTTCTCTTCACTCACCGCAAGGGCAAACATGTTGACCCAGTCGATGATATTCATCGGATCGTTGGAGAGATTCTCGTTGGTGGTCAGCTGACGGTAGAGGGGCGCGGCGCGGCGTGGTACACGCAGCGGGCCGGCCAGCACACCTTCGGTGCGACAGCCACGCTCGATCCCTTCACGCATTGTGTTCCAGATCTTGCCGAGCTTCTTGTAGATCTCTTCCGGGGTGTTGAAGCACTTCTCGTTCTCCAGCATCAGGGTGGAGATGGAGAGCCCGGTCTGGCTGCAGTGGGCGATAAGCTCAGCCGCGCTCTTGAACGGGTAGTTGACGGACATGTCGCCGCTGTCGGCCTTGCCGAAGTTCTCTTCGTCGACGATGAAACCACCACCGATGGAGTAGTAGGTCTTGCTGTAGACAGCGTCATCTTCGATGAAGGCAGTCAGCTTCATGCCATTCTCATGCAGCGGCAGGGCCTCATCATGGAACACCATGGCACCCTTGGGGAAGCTGACAGTGTGGCAGTGCAGGCCGATCGGCAGGCGGCCGGTCTGCTCTACGCGGGAGATGAATTCAGGGATGGCGTCGATGTCGACGTTTTCCGGCAGGTTACCCGCCAGACCCATGATGATAGCGGTATCGGTGTGATGACCTTTACCGGTCCAGGAGAGAGAGCCATAAACATCGACCTGGATCCGGGTGATGTCACGGATCTTGCCGCCTGCACGCAGTTCATCCACGAACTGTTTGGCAGCTTTCATCGGGCCGACAGTGTGGGAAGAGGAGGGGCCAACACCGATTTTGAAGATATCAAAAACGCTGATCATGTAACAATTACCTCAGGATAGAAGGGGGCGCCATGCCCACTCGCAGAAACGGGGTGATCCATGGGACGAGGGCGTCGTCGCCGAGGTCAATGAACCAGATAACCGTAGTGTAACGGTTCAAAGCCTAAAAAAAGTTGAAATAGATCTATTTTTGTTGAATCAGAGACGCGAGTATAAAATTTATTTTGATGCTTATCCATTTTGTTAAGCGTTTGCCCATAAAAATACCCGGCCAGGCCGGGTATGTGGGGACAAAGTGGAGTCAATTGGCTGTTGTTAACATTCTGTAATGTTAACCGCCAGGCCACCGCGAGCGGTTTCCTTGTACTTGGTCTTCATGTCGTTGCCGGTTTCCCACATGGTCTTGATCACCTTGTCCAGGGACACCTTGTGCTCACCCGTGCCACGCAGGGCCAGGCGGGAGGCATTGATGGCCTTGACCGCACCCATGGCGTTGCGCTCTATGCAGGGCACCTGCACCAGCCCGCCCACCGGATCGCAGGTGAGGCCCAGGTTGTGTTCCATGCCGATCTCGGCGGCATTCTCGACGATGGCGGGACTGCCACCCAGGATTTCGGTCAGGGCGCCGGCGGCCATGGAGCAGGCGACGCCCACTTCCCCCTGACAGCCCACTTCGGCCCCCGACAGGGAGGCGTTCTTCTTATATAGGATGCCGATGGCGGCGGCGGTAAGGAAGTAGCTCAGCAGCAGTTCATCATCCACCTTGCGTACAAAACGATCATAGTAGTGCAGCACGGCGGGAATGATGCCGGCGGCGCCGTTGGTGGGGGCGGTGACCACCCTGCCTCCGGCGGCGTTCTCTTCGTTGACGGCCAGCGCAAACAAGTCCACCCACTCGATCACCATCAGGGGATCCTTGTTGAAGTTGGTCTCGCAACTGAGCTGACGATGGAGGGCCGGGGCCCGGCGTTTCACCTTGAGGCCACCTGGCAGTACCCCTTCACTGCGACAGCCGCGCTCGACACAGGCCTGCATCGCCTGCCAGATCTTGCGCAGTCCCGCTTTTATCTCTTGTTCGCTGCGAAACACCTTCTCGTTGGCCAGCATCAGACCCGAGATGGAGAGGCCACTCTCCTGGCAATGGGCCAGCAGCTGGGCGCCGCTCTCGAACGGGTAGGGAATGGGATGGGCGGCATCGAAGCGGGCCGCCTCTTCTTTGGCGTTGGCAAAGTGGCTCTCTTCTATAATGAAGCCGCCGCCGACCGAGTAGTAGGTCTGCTCGAACTGCAGGGTTTCGCTGGCGAAGGCCCGCAGCGTCATGCCGTTGGAGTGGGCGGGCAGTGTCTTGCGGCGATTGAAGATGATGGCCCCACTTCGGGCGAACTGGCATGGCTGCTCGCCGGCCAGCAGCAGCGACTGGTTGCGATCCACTTCGCTGAGGAAGGCGGGAATCGCCTCTATGTCCACGGATTCCGGATCAAAGCCGGCCAACCCCAGAATGATGGCCTTGCCGGTGCCGTGGCCCTTGCCGGTCTGACCAAGGGAGCCGTAGCATTCCACTTCTACCCGTCCGATCCGGGGTAGCAGACCCTGTCGCTTGAGCTCTTTAACAAAGGTGCAGGAGGCCCGCATCGGCCCCACGGTATGCGAAGAAGAAGGGCCGATCCCGATGGAAAACAGGTCGAAGACACTGATCATGACACCACTCCGATTATGGGGTTTGTCTAAACATTGTAATTTTTTTGTAGTCGATGGAAAGCAGGGAAGCTGAGGCGTGTGATGGCGGCATACAAATGAGTGGCTGGCAGCGGGCAGGAAAGGTTGGAATGAGCGCGCGGGCGTCAAAGAGAAGGTGCGGGACTTGGGCCCGCTCCTTGGCACTGTTCAGCCACTCATCTGCATTCGGTCACTCAGTCGAGGAATTCGCACAGATAGGCGGTGGGGGTTTTCACCTCCAGCTTGAA
>NZ_CAWNYS010000387.1:7315-9766 GCF_963878295.1 Aeromonas sp. HMWF014
TCGGCCAGTTGTATGGTGAGGGCACCCTTGACCACCGTCATCCGCTCGGGGGCGGCGGTATTGAACTGGTAGTCGCCCGCATTCATCACGCCGACCGTGGCTTTGTCTCCTTTTTGCTCGAAACCGATGGATTTTACATTTCCGTCAAAATATTCGTTAACTTTCAGCATGTTTCCATCCCTGTATGCACGTTTGAATAGCAAAAATAGCACATTTTTTTGTCAGTTGTCATGAGCAAAGCAGCAAAAATAGCCATGTTCCTTTTGAATCTTTACTTTTTTGCAAACTTATCAATAACTCCTGTTAACGATCTGGCGATTTAAAATAGCAGATAAATGTGAGATAAAGCGCGCGCTCAGGGGAATGAACAGGGTTTCTTCCTCTGTTTGGTTAATTACACTGGGAAAGTGTGAATATTTGCTAATAAAAGGAACATTCTGTGTTAACAAAAGGACTCATAAAGAACGTTGGCTTCCAGGTTGTGGTGGCCATGGTGCTGGGGGCACTGGTGGGGGCGTTCATGGGTGAACAAGCCACCATCTTTGCGCCGCTCGGTACCCTTTTTATCCAGCTGATCAAGATGCTGGTGATCCCGTTGGTGGCCGTCGCCATACTGTCGGGCGCGGCCAATCTGGGCGCCAGCCCGGCTGCAGGCAAGATAGGGGTCACCACCCTGGTTTTCTTCCTCGGTACCTCTGCGCTGGCCGTGCTGCTGGCGCTGGTCATGGGGCAAATGTTCAAACCGGGCGTCGGGGTCGATTTTGGCTCTATGGCTTCCATGTTCTCCGGTGACTACGCCGACAAGGGCGCCTTGCCGGATGCGGTGTCGACGCTGCTTGGCATGATCCCGACCAACGTGTTCCAGGCACTGAACGAGGCCAACATTTTGCAGATCCTGGTGTTCTGCATGTTCCTCGGCATCGCGCTGGCCAAGCAGCCCCGCGAGCGCGCCAAGCCGCTGGTGGACGGGCTCAACACTCTGGTGGACGCCTTCGTCTGGATGATCAACAAGGTGATGCTGATAGCACCGCTCGGGGTATTTGGTCTGATGGCCGAGGCCATAGGCACCTACGGTTTCGACGTGCTGACCCTGGTTCTCAAGTTGTTCGTGGTCTATGTGGCTGCCACGCTGATCTTCGGCTTTGTGGTCTACCCGCTGCTGGTGATGATCTTCTCCAATACGCCGGTGATGACGTACTTCTCTGCCATGAAGAAGCCGCAGATTGTCGCCTTCTCCACCGCCTCTTCCATGGCGACCCTGCCGGTGAACATGGAAACCTGCGAGCGGGATCTGAAGGTGACCAACGCCACGGCTTCCTTTGTGTTGCCGCTCGGTGCCACCATCAACATGAGCGGCAATGCCATCTATTACGGTCTGGTCGCCATCTTCTTCGCCCAGGTCTACAACATAGATCTCTCCATGGGTGCCTGGGCCGCCATCATAGTGACCTCGACCCTGGGGGCTATTGGCCAGGCCGGGGTGCCGGGCCCGAGCTTCCTGGTGGTGGCCGTGCTGCTGGCTGCCGGGATCCCGATCGAGGGGCTGCCGCTGTTGTTTGCACTGGATCGCCTGTTCGACATGATCCGTACCGCCCTGAATATCACAGGGGATGCGGCCTGCGCCATTATCGTCGACCGCTACAGCCCGGATTACGATCCGGATCGTTGGTCAAAATAACAGGAACACAAACGAGTCATTGAAAAAGGGGCCGTTCGGCCCCTTTTTATGGTTTATCCCCAGTGCTTCTCTGCAACTGGTTCAGTGCCTGCTGGCAGCGCTGCTCGGCGGCATCGAGTTCCAGCAGCACCATCTTGATGTCTTCCAGCTGCTGTTCCAGCATCTCCCGCTTGTCGGCAACCAACCCCAGCATGGTCTGCAGCTGGGTTCGGCTACTCTTGTCCGCATCGTAGAGATCGAACAGATCGCGGATATCCGCCAGGCTGAAACCCAACCGCTTGCCGCGCAGGGTCAGCTTGAGGCGTACCCGGTCCTGCCGGCTGTAGATCCGGGTCTGTCCCTGACGGGTAGGATTCAAAAGTCCCTGATCTTCATAAAAACGAATACTTCGGGTCGTCACATCAAATTCACGGGCCAGTTCGCTGATGCTGTAGGTCCGTGAGTCATCCTTGGTTCGGTTCATGGCGCTATCTTGACTGTCATTTTATTGTCAATGCAGGCTGGCACCTTACCCAAACGTCAACTGCCCCGCAAGTCTTGTTCCCGCAGCGGGAGCAGCATATGTTATGTCCAGGTAACAAGGAGAGTGCAATTGATGGATATTGTGATTGTTGCGGCCAAACGCACCCCCATGGGGGCCTTCCAGGGGGCGTTGGCCAATGTGTCTGCCCCTGAGCTGGGCGCTTGCGCCATTGCGGCCGCCATGGTGCAAGCCGGCCTCAAGGGGGAGCAGATAGATGAAGCTTATATGGGCAATGTGCTCAGTGCCGGGG
>NZ_CAWNYS010000388.1:0-2203 GCF_963878295.1 Aeromonas sp. HMWF014
TACCTGGCTAGCGCCCCAATTTGATCTTTTTTCACCCGATAGACCCGCCACTCTGGCGGGTTTTTCTCTTCATGGATCAGCAAGATGGCCCCCACTGTGCCTTGCACATGAGCGCGCCAGGCCTCCGCCGTCAGCTGCCAATCCCCCCAAGTTGGTTATTTTGTGATAGGATAGGGTCCGTTTTTTGACATCTGCGACCCGTTCGCACCGTTATCCGGCGAGATCGCTACCCAATCCGGTGATAACAACGAACAGAGGTGCGCAGACAAACCGTGACCTGGTTAAGTCAGGTCTGGCAGCGGTCGAGAAGCTGTTTTGCCAGACGAGCAACACCCAAGGGCACCTTAGATAAGGAGATCGGGCAATGAAACAATATCAAAGCTGGCTGGGACAATATCTGATGAGTCGCCGCGATGGAGATCACGCCATGGCATCCGAGCTCGCCAACTCCATCTGCAAGTTCTGGCAGACCCAGGGTGACGAAGCCGAAAGCAGCAAATGGCAGCAGCGCTATCAGCAACACGTAGAGCAGGCGCAATGAATCCCTTGGCTCTTCACCCATAAAAAACCGGCGCTCATGGCGCCGGTTTTGCATTTCAGTCTTACCGCTTACATCTGATCGACCATATCCTGGGCAAACTGGGAGCAGGAGCGCAGGGTGGCGCCTTCCATCAGACGCTCGAAGTCATAGGTGACCGTCTTGTTGGCGATGGCGGCTTCCATTCCCTTGATGATGAGATCGGCCGCTTCGACCCAGCCCATGTGGCGCAGCATCATCTCGGCAGAGAGGATCAGCGAACCCGGGTTGACCTTGTCCTGACCGGCGTATTTCGGTGCAGTGCCGTGGGTTGCCTCGAACAGCGCCACACCGTCGCCGATGTTGGCACCCGGCGCGATGCCGATACCGCCAACCTGGGCAGCCAGGGCGTCGGAGATATAGTCACCGTTGAGGTTCATACAGGCGATGACGTCATACTCGGCCGGACGCAGCAGTATCTGTTGCAGGAAGGCGTCAGCGATGACGTCCTTGACCACGATAGTCTTGCCGGTTTTCGGGTTCTTGAAGGAGCACCAGGGGCCGCCGTCGATGAGCTGGGCATCGTACTCTTTCTGGGCCAGGGCATAGCCCCAATCCTTGAAGGCACCTTCGGTGAACTTCATGATGTTGCCCTTGTGCACCAGGGTCACGGAGTCGCGATCGTTGTCGATGGCATACTCGATGGCAGCACGCACCAGACGCTCGGTACCGGCCTTGGACATGGGCTTGATACCAATGCCGCAAGACTCGGGGAAGCGAATTTTCTTCACGCCCATCTCGTTTTGCAGGAAGGCGATCACCTTCTTGGCTTCATCGCTGTCCGCCTTCCACTCGATACCGGCGTAGATGTCTTCGGCGTTCTCGCGGAAGATCACCATGTCGGTCAGGTCAGGGCGCTTGACGGGGCTCGGGGTCCCTTCGTAGTAACGAACCGGGCGCAGGCAGATGTAGAGATCCAGCTCCTGACGCAGGGCCACGTTGAGGGAGCGAATACCGCCACCGACCGGGGTGGTCAGCGGGCCCTTGATGGCCACGCAGTATTCACGAATGAAATCCAGGGTTTCGGCCGGCAGCCAGGCACCTTCGCCATAGATATGAGTCGACTTCTCGCCGGTATAGATCTCCATCCAGGCGATCTTGCGCTCGCCTTTGTAGGCTTTCTCGACCGCAGCATTCACCACATTCAACATGGCCGGGGTGACGTCCACACCGATGCCATCCCCTTCGATAAACGGAATGATCGGATGGTTGGGAACCTGCAGCTTGCCGTTGGCATCGACTGTGATTTTCTGACCCTGGGTCGGGATTACTACTTTGCTTTCCATCGGCATCTCCTAACTTCCGTTTGTTATCAACTTGTTTGTTGCGCGCGGCCATCTTAGCCCATTCATTTTCATAATAAAATGGCGAGTACGTATGTCAGACCATAGTCGCGCACTGGATCACAATGTGCCCAGCCAGCTCGCCCCTGCCAACGTTCGGCGCCATTCCCCCCTGCTGTACTCGGGCCCAGACTGCGGTATGACTCATACCACCAGGCTATCCCCCTGCCCCTGCGGCTGGCGCAGGGAGTGGCACCGGATGGGCTCGTTCAGGCCTTTCCCTTGCACGCCCGGCAAAAACAGTTCACATCGCCGTAACCGCCACGGCTCGCCACCTCTGCGA
>NZ_CAWNYS010000389.1:0-1998 GCF_963878295.1 Aeromonas sp. HMWF014
GTATACCCTAGTATAAATACTCTATGTGGATGTCAATATCCTTTCATAAACAAGGGAATAGCAAACAGAACCATATCATCATGGCTGAGTGAATTATCCTTGTTTACAAGGACAACATTAAGTGGAGGTTATTTGCATCTATGCGATATAGATGTAAACAGCATCCACTTGACTGGCATTTACTTGATAAAAATGAACGAAAATAACCAAGACTCACAGTGAATCGATTATGCATCCTTATTTATTGAATCATCTTCACGAACTTACACGTGCATTCTCGTATGAGTCAAACATCAATAGCTGCATCTGGTTAAAAAATGTTACCTGTTAGACAAAAACAGATTTTGTTGCGGAAAAAGTTGTAACGAGATATTGCAAAGGAAAATCTTCTTGAAAAGAGGCAACAATACAGCGGACCGGTACCGGGTAACGCTGCGTTATTCAGTGACAAATCGGCATACTATTCATGCCCCAAGACCACCCGATCACGGGCACGCCGTCAGCAGGCCGGTTGCAAGGTCGCAGGAGACTGACTCTGATGACAATCGAGGGGACTTCGGCGGGAAGATTGCATACCTTGCAACCTGTCTTGATAACAAAACGGCAGCCTTGAGGCTGCCGTTTTGTTGCTCATTGTTCGTCGGGGATCTCGTCAAACAGGGGGTGGTAGAGTACCTCACCGGCCATGCCGGCCAGCCCCCCTTCCTGCAGCTCCATCGCCAGAAAACAGTCGGCGGGCACCTCGTAGATACAGTGCAGGCCGAACTCGCTGGCGGGACGAAAACCGAAGCGGCCGTAATAGGTCGGGTCACCGAGCACCACCACCGCTTTCCAGTCCATTTCCAGCGCCGTGTCCAGCCCCTCACGTACCAGATCCGAGCCTATGCCCTGCCCCTGCCAGTCCGGATGCACGGCCACCGGCGCCAGACCGAGCCAGGGCCCTTCCAGGCCGTTAATGGTGATCGGGCTCAGCATCAGGTGCCCCATGAACTCGTACTCTTCCTCTTCGACCATGGTCACCACGGCGGCGCCACACTCGCGCAGGCGGTTGACCAGTTCGGCCTCATCGGAACGGCCAAAAGCAGCGCTCACCAGTTCATAGACCGGCAACATGTCGCCGGGGCGCTCGGTTCTCAGCATACAGCGTTACTCCTCGTACAGCAGAGCGGGCATTATTCCACAAAGTGCCGGTCAGCCTGAGCACCTTTGTCCAGAAATGGGAGGGTGGACTCAGGAAAGCGCGCCGCAAGTTGCCGCAGCAACCCCAGCAAGGCCGTCGGTGTCAGGGTGGTAATGGCCTCACCGTAGGCCGCAAACAGCGCAGCATCCTCTTGCTCAAGCCGTGCCAGCGCAAACTCGGGCCCCTGATGCCAATGTCCGGCCAGCTCATCGATCAGGGCCGGCAGCTCCACCAGCAGCCAAAGCTGGCGATAGCGCCCCGCGACCGCGTCCCCAGCACTGCCCCCGGTCGCAGGCAGGCCGGTGCAACGCGCCATCTTGCCAATCCAGCCCAGCCGCTGTTGCCGCTGCGCGCGGGTGAGCAGAACGGGCCCCTGGCGCCGCAGGCTGGCCAGTTGCAGCAAACAGGCAAGTCCCTGCTCGTCCCTGTCTTTGAGCAGCACACCGCCCAGCAGATGAAGCCGCTCGGGTTCGGCCTGATCCAGCTCACTGAGCGGATAGCAGATGATATCGAGCCTGGCGCCATCATCAGCGGCGACGCCCGGCAAGTCGGGATCATGGCCCTGCTCATCCAGATACAGGGTGAGTTGCGATGGGTGGCCATGGCCCAAACCGACCTGTGCATCGACGCCATGCAAGATAGCCACGGCCACCCGCTCGTCCGCCAGCCAGTGCGTCAGTTGCCGGGTCACTGGCTCGGGCAGGCTGATGGCCCTGTCCAGTCGCCAATAGCTCACCTCGCACGGCTGCCGGGCGGTTTGGCCGCGCAGCCCGCGATAGTGCATGCCGAGCTTGGCCATCACCCGGCCGGAGGCGAGG
>NZ_CAWNYS010000390.1:0-4541 GCF_963878295.1 Aeromonas sp. HMWF014
TCTCATGAGGGTGGATTACTTCACCGCCACCATCATCAGGGCGGGCAGGGCGAAGAAAAGGCCTGCCACATAACCCAGCGCCAGCAGCTTGTTCTCGCTGCCCACTCGGGCCAGCCCCTCGGCGGCCCGGATGGGCAACTCCCGCAGGAAGGGCACGCCATAGATGAGCACCACGGCTAACAGGTTAAACAGCACGTGCACCAGGGCGATGGTCAGCGCCAGCTTGGCGCCGGCGTCGCTGATGGCGGTGGCCGCCAGCAGTGCCGTGATGGTGGTGCCTATGTTGGCGCCCAGGGTGAAGGGGTAGAGCTGGCGGATGCTGAACATGCCGCTTCCCACCAGCGGTATGATCAGGCTGGTGGTGGTGGAGGAGGACTGCACCATGACGGTGACCAGGGTGCCGGAGGCGATGCCGGTCAGCGGGCCACGGCCCAGCGCTTTGTGCAGCAGATCCTTGGCACGCCCCACCAGCACTCGTTGCAGTACCTTACCGAGGTAGGTGACGCAGCCGAGGATCAGCAGTATGCCGATGATGATGGTGGCGATGGCGGCGCCCTTGCCCGGCAGGAAGGCGACCAGGCCGTCGATGAAGGTGAGGGCGGGGGAGATGAGGGGCTTCATGAAATCCATCCCTTTCATCGACATGTCGGCGGAGCCCACCAGCAGGGTGGCCAGGGCTTCGGCACTTTGTTGCAGCAGGCCGAACATCAGCTCCAGTGGCAAGAAGATGAACACCGCCAGCAGGTTGAAGAAGTCGTGGACGGTGGCGGCGGCGAAGGCGCGGCGAAACTCGGCCTTATCCCGGATATGGCCGATGGAAACGATGGTGTTGGTGATGGTGGTGCCGAGGTTGGCCCCCATCACCATGGGGATGGCCATGCCGATAGGCAGGCCACCCGCCACCAGACCGACGATCACCGAGGTGACAGTGCTGGAGGATTGCACCAGCGCCGTGGCCAGTATGCCAAGCAGCAGGGCGACGAAGGGGTTGCTGGCGAAGGCGAAGATCTGGGCCGCGCCCTCGGCGCCGCCGGAGAAGCTCTTGAAGCCGTGGGAGACGGCGCCAACGGCAACCAGAATGAGGTAGATCAGGGTGATCACAGCGAGCCAGTTGAACAGTGGGCCAGTACGACGGGTCTGCTGTTGTGCTAAAGATGGTGTGCTGTGCATGAAGCCTCTTGGGACAGTCTGCGTGAAAATGGACGGGCGCATTACACCAAGCCTCCATGACAGAAATATGACAAGGTGACACTTTTGTGATGGTTTGATGATGTGGCGGCAGGGAGCCGTTCGCGGGGGAAGAGGGCGCAGCTATGCCCATGACGGACGACAGGTGTCGGAGCCGGGGCCAAGTTTGGCCGGCTTGGCGGCCCATGGGATCAGGGTCTTGCGCCTGTCCGCTCGCTGCGGGGCATGGCAGGCCAGCGCTGGTTGGGTGCAAAACAAGAAGGGGAGCCATGGCTCCCCTTCTGTTTTTTTGCTGTGTGGCGCGGCCCCTTATTGGGAGTCGGCGGTCTCTTCGTACTGACGGAAGGGAATACGGAACACGGCGAGGCGCAGGAACAGGTAGGTGGCACCCAGACCGGCCCAGATCAGGCCCAACTCAAGGGAACTCTGCTCCAGGTTGATCCAGAGTGCACCGATAGTGGCGGCGCCGAGCAGCGGCAGCAGCAGGTAGACCAGGTGATCCTTGATGCACTTGTTGCGCTTCTCGCGTACCCAGAACTGGCCTATGACCGACAGGTTGACGAAGGTGAAGGCCACCAGGGCACCGAAGTTCACCAGCGCCAGCGCGGTATCCAGATCGAATGACACGGCGGAGAGTGCCAGGCAACCCACCAGCAAGACGTTGATGGCCGGAGTGCGGTATTTCTGGTGTATGTAGCCAAACACCCGCTCCGGGATCATGCGATCACGCCCCATCACGTAGAGGATGCGGGAGACACCGGCGTGCGCCGCCATGCCGGAGGCCAGCACCGCAACCGTGGTGCACACCAGCACCACGCTCTGGAAGAAGGCGCCGCCGACGTAGAGGGCGATCTCGGGCAGCACGGCATCGGGATCCTTGAATCGGGTCAGATCCGGGAAGTAGAGCTGCAGGCAGTAGGAGACCACCACGAAGATAACGCCGCCGATGAGGGCGGTCAGCACGATGGCGCGCGGGATCACCTTGCCGGCGTTCGGGGTCTCTTCACCGAGTGAGCTCAGACCGTCGAAGCCGAGGAAGGAGAAGCAGAGGATGGTGGCGCCGGTAAACAGCGGCACCATGCTGGCGGATTCGAAGTGGAACGGCCGGCTGCTCATCAGGGTTGCCGCGCCTTCGCCGTGATAGATGCCCCAGCCCATCAGACCGATGAAGAGGATGATGATGGCCAGCTGGATCACCACGATCAAGCCATTGAAGTTGGCCACCAGGTTGATGCCACGCAGGTTGAGGAAGGTCATCACAGTCACCAGACCGAAGATGAAGATCCAGGGATCAACCCCCGGGAACATGGCTGTGAGGTAAATCTTGGCCAAGAGGATGTTGATCATCGGCATGAACATGTAGTCGAGCAGGGAAGACCAGCCCACCATGAAACCGACGTAGGGGTTGAACACCTTCTGGGCATAGGTATAGGCAGAGCCCGCAGAGGGGAACTTGCGCACCAGATGGCCGTAGCTGAACGCGGTCAGCAGGATGCCGCCCAGTGCCAGCAGATAGGCGGTGGCGACCCGGCCATCGGTGATGTCACCGACGATGGCGAAGGTGTCGAACACGGCCATGGGGGTCAGATAGGCCAGGCCCATCACCACCACCTGCCACATGCTGAGGGTTTTCTTCAGGCGAACGGGTTGCTGCTGGCTCATTCAGGCTTCCTCCTTGCACGGGTGGCAGGAAGTGGAATGGCGTGAGGCCATGGGACCGGGTTCTCGCGTACTCACAACATCGGTATGCAAACCACAGACGTTGGTCGCGCGGCGACCAAAGCAGGTTCCGGTGGCGACCGGAGACAAAGCAAACAAGAGCCCCATGTTTTTTCCTCATTGCGGCATTAGGTTCATCGGAACCTTGATATCATTTCCGGAATGGTTCCGGCCTCGAGTGGTATTGATTTTTTTTCAAAATGAAAATAACCGATGTGGGATCACATCGGTTATGAAAGCGGCGGGATTTTGCCCCAGATGAGGGGGGAAGACAAGCCACTAAGGCCATTCCAGGCAAGAGAATTATCAATGACCTGGTTTATATCAATAAATGACGTCCAGTCCGGTGTGGGGAAGATGGACGCCAGCCCAGCAGTGGCAAGGTGTGCAGCTCAATAGGTCGGCAAGGATACGCGCCAGAAGGTGGTGCGCAAAAACAGATAAATTCCCCCTATGGCAGCCCAGATAAGGCCGAGGATAAGGGAGGTTTGTTCCAGATTGAACCAGAGAACCGCGACAGTCCCTGCCCCGCACAGGGGCAGCACCAGATATTGCAGGTGATCCTTAAGGGTTTTGTTGCGCCCCTGACGCACGTAATAGCAGGCGATCACCGACAGATTGACCACGGTAAAGGCCACCAGGGCGCCGAAGTTGATCAGGGCCAGGGCGATTTCCAGATCAAAGCTGATGGCCGACAGCGCCAGTATGCCCACCAGCAATATGTTGAACACCGGGGTTTGCCACTTGGGGTGGATGTAGCCGAAAGTGCGTTGGGGCAGCACCTTGTCCCGCCCCATCACGTAGAGGATGCGGGATACCCCGGCGTGGGAAGAGAGCCCCGACGCCAGCACGGCCACGCAGGCGCACACCAGCACCACGCTCTGGAACAGCTTGCCGCCCACATAGAGGGCGAGCTCTGGCAGCACGGCATCCGGCTCCTTGAAGCGGGAAGCATCCGGGAAGTAGAGCTGCAGGGCATAGGCCACCACCACGAAGATGAGGCCCCCCAGCAGCGCGGTCAGGAAGATGGCCTTGGGGATCACCTTGCCCGCCTCCGGCGTCTCTTCGCACAGGGCGCTCAGACTGTCAAAACCCAGGAAGGAGAAACAGAGGATGGTGGCGCCGGTCAGCAGCGGCAGCACCTCGGCGTTGGCGCTGTAGATGGGTTGCAGGCTGACGGCACCGACTCCTTCGCCCTGCGCTATGCCGTAGCCAATCAGGGTCAGGAACACCACTATGATGGCGATCTGGATCAGGATGATGATGCCATTGAGGTTGGCCACCAGATCGATGCCGCGCAGATTGATGAGGGTCATCAGGGCCGTCATGGCGCAGATGAAGATCCAGGGCTCGACGCCGGGAAACAGCGCGCTCAGGTAGATCTTGGCCAGCAGCATGTTGATCATTGGCAGGAAGACATAGTCCAGCAGGGACGACCAGCCCACCATGAAGCCCACCACGGGGGAGAACTCCTTCTGGGCATAGGTGTAGGCCGAGCCCGCCGAGGGGTAGTGGCGCACCATCTGGCTGTAGCTGGTGGCGGTAAAGAGCACGCCGACCAGGGCCAGCAGGTAGGCGGTGGTGACATGACCGTGGGTGATGTCGGTGACGATGCCGAAGGTATCGAACACCAC
>NZ_CAWNYS010000391.1:0-8707 GCF_963878295.1 Aeromonas sp. HMWF014
AGAAGGTGTGGATCGAGGTGGGGGAGGCTGATGGCAAGCTGGGCTTTACCACTGAACGGGTCGAGTTTCATCAGGGGCAGTGTGGCAAGAAGGTGGATGTCGAACTGTGGAAACAGGGGCATCAGAAAGGACTGGCGTGGTATTGCCGGCCTGAGCACCTCTATCTGGCTGGCCGCTCCGGCAGCGAATATCGTGGCGTTTGCCCCAATGACGGACAGGCGCGCAGATTGTTCGAACAAGGGCGTCAGGGCTGGATCGATCAATAGCCGGTCACGGGGTGGGGATGACCCGTCTTACTCTTCTTTCAACCGCAGCGGCTGACACAGATAGCTTTTGTCATTGGCGCTGCGAGCACACTTGCCACAGACAAACTTGGGTTTGCGCACGATTTTGCGCAGGGTTTTGAGATCGCTCGGGATCTCGCTGCGACGCCATTCACACAGGGTCTTGTTGCCCATACCGACTACCTCGACAACTCAGTGGGGCCTAGTGTAATCAATTTTCATTTCGAACACAGCAATACGGCCACCCCGGGGTGGCCGTATTGTTTGACTATGTCGATTACTGGTAGAGGAACTTGGTGAAGATGAGCTCGCGTACCGCCTTCTTGCCGGTCTCTTTCACCAGCAGCTCGTTGACCTGGGTCAGGCACTCCTTGCGCAGCTCCTCGCGGTTCACCAGGGACTTGATCTGATCGGCGGTCTTGCTGCCCATCAGGCGTATGATGGCGTCGCGGATCAGGGGGTCGTGCTGCTCCAGCAGCTTGAGATCGGCCTCGTTCTCAGCCATCAGCTCCACAGTGACCCGGATATAGCCAAGGGTTTTGCCATTGCTCAGATAGTTGGTGATGATGTCGGGATCGAGGGCGTGGTAGGAAAAACCGGGCTTGGCGGCTTCGGCCCCTTCGGCGGGGGGGGCCTTCTCTGACGAGGCCTGCGCCTGCAGGGCGCCACAGCTCAGTAATAACACCAGCAGAATTTTGAAGATCTTCATATCGATGGCTCATCAGCGGCAGATACCCCATTTTTGATGTTGCCATCGGGGCCGTCAAGCACGGATGTTCTTACAATTCTCGATTGATTTACGGATAATAAACCGGATTTTAACCTGATAACGGAAATCTCCGGATGGTGAAGCTGTGAAGTCCGAGTTGACTGTTCCCCTCGTCCAGCTCGTCCCGTGGCGGGCTCCCGCAGAGTGCGAGCCGCCAGAGGCACTGCGGCCCTGGTTGCTGGAGGCCGACTCCATGACTCGGCGCCTGCGTCGCCACAATCGCCACTTCTCGGTGCAACTGCTCGGTAACCGCAGCGTTTCGCTTGGCGCCGATGAGCTGCAGCTGGTGGCCGCCGAGCACCCCCAGGGCCTGTGTCGCGAGGTGATACTGCACGGCGATGGTGGGCCGGCTGTGCTGGGCTGGACCCTGTTTGCCGAAGCGGCTTTGCAAGAGAGCGGGCTACGTGAGCTGGGTGAACAGCCCCTGGGCGAGCGTATCTTCGGTGACAAGCCTGCTCGGCGTGATCACCTGCAACTGGCCTGTTTCGAGATTGCGAGCAATCCCTGGTGCCCGGCCGCCACCGTCTGGGGACGTCGTTCCCGTCTGTTTCTTGGGCAATGGCCATTGCTGGTCCATGAACTTTTCTTGCCCTCGCTGTCATCGAATAAGGAGCTGGAGTGAATTTGTTAACCAAGGAGCGGGGACTGGCCTATATACAGTTGGCCCGCATCGACAAGCCCATCGGCACTCTGCTGCTGCTGTGGCCGACCCTGTGGGCGCTCTGGCTGGCGGCCGATGGCCTGCCGGATCTCTGGACCCTGCTGGTGTTCGTGGTGGGGGTATTTCTGATGCGCTCTGCCGGTTGTGTCATCAACGACTACGCAGATCGCAACTTCGATGGCCATGTGAAGCGCACCGCCGGTCGGCCCTTGCCCACGGGCAAGGTCAAGCCGCGGGAGGTGCTGGCGCTGTTTGCCGTGCTGGCGCTTATCTCGTTCGCGCTGGTGCTGACCATGAACCCGCTCACCATAGGCCTGTCGTTCGCGGCCCTGCTGCTGGCGGTCTGCTACCCCTTCATGAAGCGCTACATTCCGATCCCGCAGCTGGTGCTCGGCATGGCCTTCTCCTGGTCCATTCCCATGGCCTATGCGGCCCAGGCCAACGCCTTGCCACTGGTGGTCTGGTTGGTATTTCTCGCCAACCTGCTGTGGACCATCGCCTACGACACCCAGTACGCCATGGTGGACAGGGATGATGACCTCAAGCTCGGCTTGAAATCGAGCGCGATTCTGTTTGGCCGCCACGACAAGCGGATTATCGGCGTGCTGCAGCTGGCCACCCTGTTGATCCTGCTGGCAGTGGGCCAGTTGACCGGGCTTGGGGCTTGGTATTACTGGGGGCTGTTGGGGGCTGCGGCCCTGTTTGTCTACCAGCAGCGGCTGATCCGGGAGCGGCAGCGGGAGGCCTGCTTCCAGGCCTTCCTCAACAATAACTATGTGGGGGCGCTGGTATTCATCGGTCTGGTGCTCAACTACCTGTTGCCGTGACGCATGTCAGGATAAAAAGAAGGCCGCATCATGCGGCCTTCTTTGTTTCCGGTCTCTGTCAGAGCCGGTTGCCCGCCTGTATGGTACGGCGGATCTTGGTGCTCAGCAGCGGCACTATGTTGTCGGCCAGTGCCTGGAAGCGGCCCAGATCCGGTTTGCTCTCGGGAGAGAGGTAGCCTTCGCTGCGCAGCGTGTGGATCAGGGTGCTGAACAGCTTCTGGTCGAAGAACTCGGGTGCATTGATGCCGTGCAGGGTGCCGAGGCGCTCCGCCACCATCAGGCCATCTGCTTCCAGCTGTTCCGCCTCGATATAAGGCTGGGCCAGCACCCGGGTCAGTACGATGGCGTAGCGTTGCAGCGTCTCCTGAATGCTTTCGGCCAGCAGCAGCAGGCGCATCTGGTTGCCCGGATTGACCCAGTAGCCGCCATCGCGCGCTTCGACCAGCTGCTGGCGTAGCAGCTCGGCCAGCAGGGCATCGACCAGCGCCGGCAGCTCATCCTCTTCGTAGCGCAGGAACAGCTCCGTCTTGAGCAGCGGGTAGATGTCGACGCAACGGGCGACGATCTCAGCGCGGGAGATCCCCTCGCAACGCTCGATCAGTGCCGCCACCAGGGAGGGCAGGGCGAACAGATGGAGAATGTTGTTGCGATAGTAGGTCAGCAGGATCGCCTGATAGCGGTCCAGGCTGATGATCTGGCCCAGCTTGTCCTCGCTCACCTCGAACTTGTTGAGCTCCATTGCCTGATCCAGCAGTGTCTTGGCATCCTCATCCGGGATTGTGCTCTGCGGGCTGTAGGGCACCTGCTTGAGCATATCCAGGTAGGTGTTGAGCTGGGCCTGCAACTCGTCCCGTGTCAGGGCGTGGCGCTCGGCGGCCAGCAGCGCCAGCGCGCTCAGGGTCAGGCCGTTGACGGCGGCGGCCCCGTTGATGCGGGTCATCAGCAGCTCGGCCAGCCGGGTGACGGTGGGGGCCATCCACTCGGGGCGCTCTTCCTGACCGATATCGGCCTTCCACGCCGGTACATGTTCATTGAGGTAGCTGTTGAGGGTCAGTGGCTCGCCGAAGTTGACGAAGCCCCGGCCATAGTTGCGCAGCTTGCGCAGGATGCCGAGTACTTGCAGGAAACTCTCTTTCTCCTTGCGGCTGCCCTTGAGCTCGTTGTGGTAGGTGTTCACCTCCATCACGTGCTCGTAGCCCAGATAGACGGGCACCAGGGTCACGGGTCTGTCCAGCCCGCGCATCATGGCCTGCAGTGTCATTGCCAGCATGCCTGTTTTGGGTGGCAGCAGACGACCGGTGCGGGAGCGCCCACCTTCGGTAAAGAATTCCACCGAATAGCCCTTGGCAAACAGCAGGTTCAGGTATTCGCGAAATACGGTGCTGTAGAGCGGATTGCCCTTGAAGGTGCGGCGGATGAAGAAGGCGCCACCATGACGAAAGATCGGGCCTGCTGGCCAGAAGTTGAGGTTGATGCCCGCCGCGATGTGGGGCGGCACCATGCCCTGGTGGTAGATGACGTAGGAGAGCAGCAGGTAGTCCATGTGGCTGCGATGGCAGGGCACATAGACGATCTCGTGCCCTTCCTGCGCCAGCTGGCGTACCTTCTCGGCGCCGTTGACCGAGAGGCCGCGATAGAGTTTGTTCCACAGCCAGCCGAGGAAGCTTTCACTGAGGCGGATCAGCCGGTAGGAGAAATCGGAGGCGATCTCGTCCATGTAACCGTGAGCGCGCTTTTGCGCTTTCTCCAGGCTGATTCCCTCGCGCAGTGCCTCCTCTTCAATCGCCTGCTGGATCACGCTGGAGTCCAGCAACTGCTTGAACAACAGATTGCGGTTCGGCAGCTTGGGGCCGGTGGCTGCCAGTTGCTGGCGGCTGAAGTGGGTGCGGGCCACCCGCGCCAGCTTGTGGGCGATAGCCTCGTCGGTGCCGTACTTGTCCGCCATTTGACGCAGGGAGAGCGGAGGAGAGAAGCGCACCAGGTTCTCGCGGCCCTTGAGGATCACGATCAGCGCCTTCTTGAGGCGGTTCGGTGCCAGGCTGCTGATGATGTTCCAGCCGGAGGCATCTTCCCCTTCCCGGCCGGGGGCGCGGCCCCAGAACAGGGTGACGGGCACCACCTGAATATCCAGCGTCGTATCCTGCTTGTGCAGATCCAGCAGCTGGTGGAACTCCTGCAAGAAAGGCAGTGGCTTGTTGCGTTTGCCGAACAGGGGCGGCGGGCGATCCAGACAGACGTAGCGCGGTAACAACTGGCCGTTCAGCTCCAGCGGCGTAAAGGGGCCGGGCAGGCCGAGATCCTCGCAGCACTGTTGCAGAGTCATCAGGTCGGTGCTCGAGCTGGTTTTCAGGGCATAGACGATGGGTCTGGCCGGATCCAGCTTGAGCTCGGTGATGGGATTTTCCGGCAGGCTCTTGTGATTGACCAAGCCACTGACCGGCCATTGCAAGATGGCTCTGGAAATCTTCTGTCCAAGGGACATGTGCGTCTGCTCTCTGAAAAAATGCGGCATGAGCATAGCAAATCACCGGCGCCTTGTCGCCGAGAGGTACGATGAGTCGGTTGCGCAGGATCAAAACACCGCTAAATGAGTGCCAGGCCATGACAAATGTCAGCTGCGCCTTGCCTTGGCCACAGCACTGTATATACTGCCAGTGTGCTGTATAAAAAGACAGGTGCCAATGTTATGAAACCCCTTACCCCCCGCCAGGCCGAAGTGCTGGAGCTGATCAAGGTGAACATGAGCGAGACCGGTATGCCGCCGACTCGCGCCGAGATTGCCCAAAAGCTTGGTTTCAAGTCGGCCAATGCGGCCGAGGAACATCTGAAGGCCCTGGCCAAGAAAGGGGTCATCGAGATCATGCCGGGCACGTCCCGCGGCATCCGTCTGCTGATCGAAGAGGAAGAGGTGCTGGCAGAGAGCGGCCTGCCGCTGATCGGCAAGGTCGCGGCCGGTGAACCTATCCTGGCGCAGGAGCACATCGAGAGTCATTATCAGGTGGATCCTGCCCTGTTCCACCCCCGGGCGGATTTTCTGCTGCGGGTGCAGGGCATGAGCATGAAGAACATCGGCATTCTGGATGGCGACCTGCTGGCGGTACACAAGACCCAGGAGGTGCGCAACGGTCAGGTGGTGGTCGCGCGTCTCGATGAGGATGTCACCGTCAAGCGTTTCCAGCGCAAAGGCAGCCAGGTGTGGCTGCTGCCGGAAAACGAGGAGCTGGAGCCCATCGCAGTGGATCTCTCCAGCCAGCAGCTCACCATAGAGGGGCTGGCCGTCGGCGTGATCCGCAACGCCGACTGGATGTAATCACCCTTGCCATGACACGGCCTCCCGCGGGAGGCCGTGTCATTTCTGTGTCTCTTCCCCCATGATTTCAATCAGATCCTGATGCCCGCCATTTTTGTCTGCGGCGAACGGCCGCAGGTGACTCATTTCAGATATATCATTTGGTTAGGCAGTGAATGTCTTGCATTGCCCCCGGATGCTCGGCAGGACGCTCTTTACCCACTTCGCCGGTGGGGCAGGAACCCAAGGGCTGCCGGGATGTATGACAACAGCCTCATGTGCGCTGGACAGCAATGGCAACCACTGAGAGAGGCGATATCGCGGGATAAGAAGGGAGAGTGGCCAACATGGCGCTGACGGCAACGACCGTCCGGCGAATGAGGGCACACTCACGCAGTCGACACGCGGCAGTCACAAGATCTGGCCACCTCGCGGTAGCAGACGATGCCGGTCGGCGTGACCTCATGGTCAAGGAGGACAGGTATGGCTTCAAGCTCGCCATGGGATCCGGGTCTGGCATCGCCCGTTTCTTCCATCACACGGTTCATCAAGGGTAACCGGATGACCCGTTTCTATGCGCTCTGGGTGCATCACAAGGGCGCCTGCTGGACCATCTGGCTGGGCTGTCCCAAGGACAAGATTGTCCGCCTGGTCCGTCTGTTTCACAGTCATCACGACAGGGGACAGACGGAGGCTCCCTGGACGGCCCCCGTCATACCGCTGCGCACCCTGACCCACCGCTCCCATGAGCGGCGCAGGCTGCAACCCTGATATCCCCGCGTGCTGCTGACAGCCCCACCCTGACGGTGGGGCTGTTGTTTTCTGGCCTTGCTTGCCCGACAACCTGCCCATAGCGTCATCACCTGCCCGACGCGGGATGCCAAACCGGCACCCGGTACATGGGATGGTCCGGTCCGGGATTGGCTGGGTTACAATGGGTCATCCATGCGGGCCCGGTCTGCGGGCATGTCGAAGTGAAAGGGTCTGTTGTTATGGTTAAACCGCGTTACCCCTTGCTGTTTCTGCTGCTGGTCGGGGGCATGATGGCCGCATTCTACTGGAGCCAGCCCTCCCGGCCCGAGCAGGCCGACTACTACCCGGCGGGGCGGGATATCAATCCGTTTGCCTTCACCGACGAGGACGGTCAGCCCTTTGTCCCGGCCAGTCTGCTGGGGCAGTGGACCTTTCTGTTTGTCGGTTATACCTTCTGCCCGGATATCTGCCCGACTACGCTGGCGGATCTGCGCTCCGTCTACCCGGCGCTGAAGAAAATCGCATCCGAGAGCCAGGTGGTGTTCATCTCGGCGGATCCGCAGCGGGATGACGTGGCCCGCCTCAAGACCTATACCGCCTTTTTTCATCCCGAGTTCAAGGCTGCGACAGGTTCCCATGACAAGCTGTTCCCGTTTGTACGCAATCTGGGCCTCATCTACTCCATCGCCGATCAGGGGGAGAGGGATTACCTGATAGACCATTCCGCCTCCATCGTGCTGATCAACCCGGAAGGCAAGTTGAAGGCCGTATTCCGTCCCCAGATGAACGAGGGGCAGGTGCCGCACGTGGTCATGGCGACCCTGGTCTCCGATTTCGCCAGAATCGTGCGGCTGGAAGGCGAGTGATGCCAGACGAGCGGCGGCTGCCATGCTGATCCCGCCTTGGTTGAAAGACGGCCGGCGCCATAGCGCCGTGTTTGCCCTGGCCTTGCCCATGGTGCTCTCCAATATCACCACTCCTTTGCTGGGGCTGGTGGATACCTGGGTGATCGGTCATCTTGGCCAGGCCTGGTTCCTCGGTGGCGTCTCGGTCGGGGCGACCCTCATCAATCTCATCTTCTGGTTGCTGGGTTTCCTGCGCATGTCCACCACAGGGTTGACCGCCCAGGCCCAGGGTGCCGGCAGCCCGCACAGCCAGCTCGACACCCTGGCGCGGGCACTCGGCCTCGCCGTCGGACTGGGACTGGCCTTACTACTGCTGTTGCAGCCCTTCCTGCCTTCGCTCATTGCACTCGGTGGCGGCTCTGCCGAGGTGCAGGGCTATGCCGGTGAATATGTGTCGGTACGGATCTGGAGCGCCCCGGCGGCGCTCTGCAATCTGGTGATCATGGGCTGGCTGTTGGGTATGCAGGATGCCCGCAGCCCCATGCTGCTGCTGATCTTGACCAACTTGGTCAATATGGCGCTGGATACCTGGTTCGTACTGGGGCTGGGCTGGCAGGTGAAAGGGGTGGCTGCCGCCTCGCTGCTGGCAGATTACAGCGCCCTGGGCGTCGGATTCTGGTTGGTGAGCCGTCATTTGCGGCGGCTGTCACCCGAAGTGTGGCAGGGGGCCTGGCAGCGCTGGCGTCAGTGGCCGGCCTTGCTGAGACTGCTCAGCCTGAACCGGGATATCTTCATCCGCTCCCTCTGTCTGCAACTCTGTTTCGCCTTCATGACCCTGCAAGGGGCGCGACTGGGAGACGTGGCGGTGGCCGCCAATGCGGTGCTGCTCAACTTTCTGATGCTCATCTCCTACGGGCTGGATGGCTTCGCCTATGCGGTGGAGGCCATGGTGGGTCGCGCCATAGGTCGGCGGGATCGGCAGGGGCTGCGCGAGGCCATAGTGCTGAACCTGGGGTGGGCGCTGCTCATCGCCATTGGTTTCAGTCTGCTGTTTGCTACGGGTGGCAGTCGGCTCATCGCCCATATCACCGACATTCCGGCGGTGATCGCCGAGGCAAATCGCCAGCTGCCCTGGCTGATCGTCATGCCATTGCTGGCGGTCTGGTGCTTCCTGCTGGATGGGGTCTTCATCGGTGCGACCCGGGCCCGAGAGATGCGTAACAGCATGCTGGTGGCGGTATTGTGCGGCTTCTTCCCCATCTGGTGGCTCTGTCAGGGC
>NZ_CAWNYS010000392.1:0-3750 GCF_963878295.1 Aeromonas sp. HMWF014
CGCTCATACATCTCGCGCACCAGCGCCAGAGTCTGCGGCAGCTTGTCGGCCAACGAGCTGATGGTGATGAGGTTGCTGTACTGGGCACTGGAGACGCTGACACTGGAGCCAAGCTTTTGCAGCTCGTCGCTGAGCTGGGCCTCGGTCAGGCGCACCGAGCCCTGTCCCATCATGCTGGCGGTGAGGTTGGCAAGCCCCAGCTCTCCCTTGCCTTCGGCCCGTATACCGCCCGGCAGGGCGATCATGATGGAAACGGCCGGGATCTCGTCACTCTGGGTACCGATGATCTCGATCCCCTTGTCGAGCTTACCGTGCCAGATGGCGGGCACCTTGACGCTGACCGCATCCGCCGCCTTGGGCTGCACGCTGCGATCGAAGGTGTCCTTGACCGGGCGCAGCGCCAGCGGCTCCCCATGCTGGCTGTAATCGGGCAGCTCGCGCTTGGCGGGGGTGAAGTTCGGCTTGGCCACCTGCCAATCCGTCTTGCCCTTGGGCACCACGCTCAGCACCACGGCAGGCTTGTCCACGATGAACTTTTCATAAGCCGCTTTGACCTGCTCCGGGGTTACCTTGCCGATGGCATCCAGTCGCTTGAATACGTAGTTGGGATCCTGGGCAAACACCTGGCCCATGGCGAGCTGGCTCACCTTGCCGGAGACGCTGTCGAGCCCCCAGATGGCCGAGGCGCGATAGCTGTTGATAGCTTTTTCCAGATCCTCTGGCTTGAGGCCGCGACCGGCAAACTCGCCGATCACCTTGTCCACTTCCCCCTTGAGGGTCTTGAGGCTGCCATCCACCGCCGGGTTGGGATAGGCGTAGACGGTCAGGGTGCAGGCCAGCTCCTCGCAGTAATGGGAGGCGCCAACGTCGATGGCCTTGCCGGTTTTCACCAGCGACTGGTAGAGCATGGAGCTGGCGGAGCCGCCGAGCACGTCGGCAAACATGTCCAGCGCCGGCTCCTGCGGATCACCAAGGGCAACGGTCGGATAGCTGATGTAGAGCAGCGGCAGATGGACCTTGTCCTCCAGCGTCAGGTAGCGTGTTTCGGGCAGGGTCACCGGCTCAGGCGTCGGCTCGGCCACGTCAGGGCCACGCGGGATGGAACCGAAGTACTGTTCGATCCAGGCCAGTGCCTGTTTGGTATCGAAATCGCCGCCCAGGGTCAGGGTAGCGTTATTCGGACCATACCAGCGCAGGAAGAACTGCTTAAGGTCATCCACTCCGACCCGGTCCAGGTCCTCTACATAGCCGATGGGCTGCCAGGAGTAGGGGTGGGTGCGCGGGTAGAGCGCCTCCCCCACCTTCTCGCTCACCAGCCCGTATGGCTGGTTATCGACCCGCTGGGCGCGCTCGTTCTTGACGGTGGCGCGCTGGATCTCAAACTTCTTCTGGCTCACCGCATCGAGCAGGAAGCCCATGCGATCCGCCTCCAGCCAGAGCACCTTCTCCAGCTGATTGGCCGGCACCGTCTCGTAGTAATTGGTGCGATCCTTGTTGGTGGTGCCGTTCATGTCGCCACCCGCCTCGTTGATGATCCGCATGTGCTCCTGATCGCCAACGTGTTTTGAGCCCTGGAACATCATGTGTTCGAAGAAGTGGGCAAACCCGGACTTGCCCACCTGCTCGCGGGCCGATCCCACATGATAGGTGACGTCGAGATGCACCAGGGGATCTGACTTGTCAGGCGCCAGGATCACGGTCAGACCGTTGTCCAGCCTGAACATCTGGTAAGGGATGCCAAGCTTGCCCTCTTCCTTGACCTGCTCGGACACCAGGATGGGGGCGGCCAGCACAGGCAGGGTGAAACCCAGCAGAATACTTAATGGAATGAGTTTGTTCACGGTTACCTCGTGAGTGAAGAAAAGGGCTAGAAAATATGACTGGCCAACAGAAAAACCAGGGCATAACGCAATAATTTGCCGACCCCGATCAGGATGATAGAGCGCCAGAAGGAGAGACGTAGCCAACCGGCCAGCAGGCAGAGGCCATCACCAACAACAGGCGTCCAGGCCAGCAGCAGACACCAGTGACCATGTTGTTTGAGCCAGCCGAGGGCTTTTTGTTCCCCACGGCCTTGAAAATCTTCCGGCTTTTTCTTGAAGGTGGCGAGCCAGCCGAGCCACCAGGTGGTCATGGAGCCGAGGGTATTGCCGAGCGTCGCCCACAGCAGCAAGCTGGCCATGCTCCACTCTCCCTTAACCGCCATGGCGCCCAGCAGCACTTCCGAGCTGCCAGGCAGCAAGGTGGCGGAGGTGAAGGCACTCAGAAACAGCCAGCCCAGCCCCATCTCGGCAATGCCATTCATCCGGGCAGGCCATCGGCGGCAGGCATGCGCAGCACCAGCTTGCCACGGACATGACCCCCCTCGATGGCCTGATGGGCCTGCGCCCCCTCGGCCAGGGCAAACTCGCCACCGACTGTGATGTGCACATCCCCCTGGCGCAGCAGGTTCAGCATCTGGGCCAGCTGTTTGCTGTCGGGGTGCACCAGCATGCCGAGCACCTCTATGCCGGTATCGGCCGCCGCATCCTTGATCTGCTGGGCCGTGATGGTGGGCACTGTCACCAGACGGCCACCGGGCTTGACGCAAGCAAGCGCCGCCTTGCCGCTCTCGCCGCCCACCAGATCCAGCACCAGATCGACCTGCCCTTGGGCCAGGATCTGCGCGGCCCAGTCAGCGTCGTGGTAATCCACCCGCTGGTCGGCCCCCAGTCTATGGAGAAAATCGTGATTGTCACGACTGGCCGTGGCGACCACCTCGGCGCCATAAGCGCTGGCAAACTGCACCGCCAAATGGCCAACACCACCGGCACCGGCCAGGATCAGCACCCGCTGCCCGGCTTTGAGGCAGCCATGTTCAAACAGCCCCTGCCAGGCGGTGAGACCGGCCAGCGGCAGGGCTGCGCCCTGCTTGAGGCTGATGCCATCGAGCTTGACCAGCGCCTCTTCGCTCACCACTGTACTGTCGGCATAGGCGCCACCTGCCAGCGGAAAGCCCACCATGCCGCACACTTGATCCCCCTCTGCCAGCGCCGTGACACCCGGGCCCACCGTCTCAATCACGCCAGCCACATCATACCCCGGTGTCCAGGGCAGATTGTCCTTGTTCTGGGCCGCCGCCCAGCCGAGGCCGGCCCGGGTCTTGGCATCAATGGGATTGACTCCCGCAAAGCAGATGCGCACCCGGACTTCCCCCTCCGTGGGCACCTTATCCTGCGAAGGGTTGAGCTTGAGTACCGAGGGGTCGCCGAATGCGGTAATCTGTAGCTGCGTCATTGCACAATCCATCCTGTTGACTGATCAAGGGTCAACAGAATAACAGCGAGGACACCATGGCTCGAATGTTTCTTATTCCTCTGTTGCTGGCACTGGGGTGGTGGGCCTTGCTGCTCTACTTCCACATCCCGCTCAAACAGGGGGCCAAGGGGTTTTACTGGATCATCGGCATAGGTGGGGGGCTAGCCGCCTTCCTCAGCCTGATGATGGTGCTGACTCACTAACGCAGCCGCTCGCGGCAATAAACAGGCCACCCAGAGGTGGCCTGGCTCTCAACCCGCTTGTCCACTGAGGTGGTAGTGGCGATTGCTGCCCTGCCCCAGCACCCCTTGGGCCAGCAGATGCTGAAATACCCTGTCTACCTCTTCCAACGAGAGCGAAAGGGCCAGTGCCACCGAGCGCTTGCTGCACTTGAGCTCGCCGCTCTCCAACACGGAACGCACCTGGGCCACCACAGCGGGCTCGGGTTCCGGC
>NZ_CAWNYS010000393.1:0-1844 GCF_963878295.1 Aeromonas sp. HMWF014
ATGTTTGCTCACTGAAATATAAAGAGTCATCAAGCTCTAAAGAATATCATGATTTATGGAACAAAGTTTCTGGAATGGTAGCGAAACTTACGCGATTAAAACATTCAGAAGCAAGAAGTTTAAGAAGTAAATTGACTGAGATGCTACCAACTTTTGGTGATGATGTTAAACGTAAAATCATTCATGATATTAAAAAACTAATGCGTAAGCCAGATACGCAATGCAGTTATACCCATGGTGAGATTGCCAGGGTAAATAAGGCCATTTATTTGTTAGGGATATTGGGGAGAACAGATCGGAATTTAGCAAATAATTTAAGGCGGGACTTGAAACGTAAATATAAAAATCTACCTACATACAATGATATTTGGAGTTGATGAATGCGTGAATCAGGTGTTGTAAGAGCATTTGACCCTTTGAAGGGGTTTGGCTTTATTAGAAGAGAAAAAGGGAGGGATGTGTTTTTCTTTTATAGTGAAATTAGTGAAGAAGATAGGCTTTTATTTGTAGGAGATATAGTAAGTTTTATTGTGGAGGTTAAACCTAAAGGGCCTAGAGCTTTTGATGTGAAGAGGGAAGGAAGGCTATTAGTATAGCTTGTCCCTCAATTATGATCAGTTCTTGCTATGTATGTCGTGGTCTAATCATCCCAGACACCGCTTTGGCGTGGGTGTTAAGTGAGGCTAGGTTAGTATAAATAGATATTCAAGTTATTAGCTTGGGAAAATTATCACTTATCATTTTATGTAGCCGATTATTTTCTGTCTGCAATCGTTCATTATCCATCCATAATAGCTGGATTTGGTTAGCTCTAAGATTATTAATTTTTGTTATTTCTTGCTTGCGTTCTTTAAGCTCCGCACGAAGTTTTTTCACCTCTGATTCTCGTTGCTGATATGCCTCAAGTAACGTTATAGGAGCATTGTCAGTACGTTGGAGTCCATTTTTTTTCAATGCCTCAAATGCATCATTTAGGTCTGGGAATTCATCAAGATATCGATAAATGGTTGCTCTGCTAACCCCAGCTTCTCGAGCTAAATTAACACTCGTTATTTTGCCATTGGTTTTGGTGGATGCTCCACTGGCTAATAAATCCAGTGCGTCAATGATGGCCTGATGATTTTTGTCTGCCATTATTTCGCCTCTTTTAAATCTCGAACGACATTCTCTAAAATAAGAATTTCAACCTGGAGTTGGTTCTTCTGAAAGACAGAGGTCTTAGGGTGTCTGTAAAACTCATGGGCTTGGGTTAATTGAGCTTCCCATAAGGATTTATGGCGTTTGGAAATGCATGCATTACTACAATTACCTGGTTGGCAGAAATTTATTATGGGTTTCTCTATAGATGGTTTTTTTGATGTGCAAATAGCCTTGGTCGGGTCGAAAAAACAAAAATTGAATTTGCCTACAAATAATGCCTTGTTTGTGTTTGCCAACCATTTTGCTATCTGCGAGGGTGGATAATCCTCGGCCCGTCCACTAAATTCTGCATTGAACTGCGATTTCAGATGGGTGCCAAATTCACCCGCCACCATCCCTTGTGAGAGATCCATTGCCAATTCACCTAGGATATCGACACTCGCAAGAACTTTTTCCTGTTCCAAAAGTTTATTCCACTCCGGTTCCTCACCTGCATATCCCTGGAATATAGCGACTTCAACATGCTTGTATTGCAGCATGCCAGCAATTATTCCGAATGGTTGCCTGGCGATGAATCTGGCTAATGTTCTACGAAATTGCCTAGCATTGAACACCCATGGCTCAGATACACCAAATTCATTGCGCCAATCAGGTATCGGCGGGCGGTCTAGGCTTTTATTACAGTGGTCTCTGAAATTGTTAAT
>NZ_CAWNYS010000394.1:0-5671 GCF_963878295.1 Aeromonas sp. HMWF014
GCCACCGGGGGCACAGTGGCCGCAGACGCAGCCTGCCACGCCGCAGCCTGCTCCCTAGCCTGCTGCCAGAGCCACATGCGGCGAAAGCGGTTCTCCTCGCCAATCAGGCTGACGAAGAAGGCGCCAAACACATCCAGCAGCACGGAGAGGAAGCAGACTAACAGGAACTGCACCTGGCTGATGCTCATGCCCACGCCGTCCGCCAGACTGCTCATCAGCCCCAGCATGGAGGACTGCTCATTGACCGGCTTGGCATCCCGCTCCTGGCGCAACTCATCCTGCTGCAACCTGAGCTTGGTGTTGGCCTGCTGCAAGCCGCTGACACCGCTGGAGATACGTGCCATTTCTATGTACTTGCGGGCCGCCTCCTCGTTGAGCTGGATCTGGCGCTCTATGCTGGCGATCTGCTCGTCGAAACGGGCCAGTTCCCGCTCGTGATGCGCCTGCTGGCTCAGTATGGTGTTGGTGGCGCTATTGATGCCGCCGATACTGCCGCCGATGGAGATGGCGGCCAGCACGCTGTAGAACAGCAGCGACCAGAAGGCCCCTCCCAGATCCCGCCGCGCCTTGCACTCCCCATACTCGTACCAGACGTAGAACTTGCCCAGTTCAAAGATGATGGCCAGCCCGCCGAACAGCCACTTCATCAGCGGGTTGTCATCGATGGAGAGGAACAGCAGCAGGGAGAAGATGATGGAGGCCAGAATGGCCAGCCCGGTGAAACTGTATACCGTCGTCAGAGCAAACCACCCCTTGGGGTAGCGCAGCGCGGAGGAGTCCTGTGTGGTCATGATGAAGGGGTGTGCTGTGCAGGAAAAGTTGGCTGCCGATTATAGTCGCCAGACTCGCACAGAGAAGGGCAAATGACTGAATTCCTTCAGATTGACAACCAGCTGCCCAGAGTGCGACCAAAACGGACAAATCGGCAGCAGAAAAGCGATACAATCCCTGCCTGACTTGATCATGTGGTGAGATGGAGTACGGTTCCGCTCAGGTTCAGCCCCGGTCTGTAGACTCATCCACCGTTGCAATTATCAGAGGCCATCATGAACAGTAAGACCACTTTGCTACTCTCCCTTCTTCTGGTTACCGGCAACGCCGCAGCGACACAGCACTATCAAGAGAGCAGTGGCTCCGAATTCTCCGTCGATGAGCTTACATTCAATCTGAACTGGGATGACACGCAGTTCGGCTGGCCCCAGAACGACTGCCTCGATCTGGGGGGCGGCGAAACCGCCCCGGCCGACTGCGAGGCGGTCAAATTCAATCTGAAAGACGAAGAGAACCGCAACCAGCCACCGAAAACCAACCAGATCCCCGCCAATTCGCAGAGCGGCCAGTAACGACAGGAGTCCCCTTGCGATGACCCAAACCAAACACAGCCCCATTATCCATCGCGGCGCCCTGCTGCTCTCCCTGCTCATGGCGCACGGCATCGCGTTTGCTGCCCCTCCCAGCAAGAGTGGCGATGGCATCAAGATCTCCGGCGATGGCATCAAGATCAATCTCGACTGGGATGACAAAGAGTACGACTGGTGGCAGAACAACTGCCTGGATCTTGGCATTGGCGACAGCCGGATCAAACTCAACTGTAACAAGATGGATGGCAAGTACCGGGATCACTACAACCGCAGCATTCACAGCGGCAATAATCCGGGTCAGGGCCATAACAGGCAGAAAGGTAACGGCAACGGCAAGCACAACTAACCGCCACCACCGCAGTAATCACACAGGGGCACTAGGCCCCTGTGTTCGTTGGACTACCAGTAATTCTCCGCACTGATGTTGCCCGGTGCCCGGCGCAGGTTTTTGGCCAGTCCCAATGCCAGCAAGGTCTGTTGAGTCTCCTTCACCATGGCCGGATTGCCACAGATAAGCACCTGACTCGACTCCGCTGAAAACCCCAGCCCCACCCGTTCCTGCAACTGGCCGTTGGCGATGGCCGCCGGGATCCGCCCTGCCATCGCACCGGGCCAGGTCTCACGGCTGACGAAGGGCACGTAGCGAAAGCGTGCCCCCTGCTGCTCGGTAAAACTGGCGATAAGCGGCTGATAGCTCAACTCCTCCCCTTTGCGTACCCCATGCACCAGCACCAGGTTCTCGAAGCGGTCGAAGGCCTCGCCGTCCGCCAGCATGGAGAGGAAGGGGCCGATGGCGGTACCGGTAGAGAGCAGCCAGAGATCGCGGCCGGGCGGGAGCTCATCCAGAGTCAGAAAGCCGGTCGCCTGGGATTGCACCAGCAGAGTGTCGCCCGCTTGCAGGGAACCGAGAGTGGGGGTCAGCTCGCCATCGGGGATCTCGACGAAATAAAACTCGTGGTACGGCGCAGAAGGCGGATTGACGAAGGAGTAGGCCCGCTGGATGCGGCGATCACCCTGAACAAGGGCCAGTTTGGTAAATTGCCCTGCCTTGTAGGGGGCCAGTTCGGCCTCCACACGCAGGGAAAGCAGGGTGGGGGTCCATTCGATACGCTCGATGACCCTACCTTCGACCCAGGCTGCCATAAGGCTCTCCTCCAGAGGAACAGAACCTCACTTTACCCCTCGTTCCCAAAATAAAAAACCCGCGCAAATGCGCGGGTTTTTCTGCAAAAGCGAAACGCTATTACAGGGCAACAACCTGAACTTGTACGGTTGCTTTGACGTCAGCGTGCAGCTGAACAACAACTTCGTACTCGCCGGTGTTACGCAGAACGTTGCCCATGCGGACCTCGCTCTTGGCAACAGCAACGCCGGCAGCAGTGATGGCTTCAGCCACGTCACGGGTACCGATGGAACCAAACAGCTTGCCTTCGTCGCCAGATTTGGAGGCGATGACAACAGCAGCCAGTTCACCCAGCTTGGCAGCGCGCTCTTCAGCGGCAGCTTTACCGGCAGCCAGTTTGGCTTCCAGGTCAGCACGGCGAGCATCGAAAGTCTCGATGTTGGCCTTGGTAGCCATAACGGCTTTGCCTTGCGGGATCAGATAGTTACGGGCGTAGCCAGCTTTAACAGCGACTTGATCACCCAGACCGCCCAGTTTGGCGATTTTGTCGAGCAGGATAACTTGCATTACCTTTCCTCTATAAAAGTTGAGTTAGGCTTAAGTGCCGGGCCGATTCTTACTTGTTGTGCAGATCGGTGTACGGCAGCAGAGCCAGGTAACGAGCACGCTTGATGGCGCGTGCCAGCTGACGCTGATACTTGGCGCGGGTACCGGTGATACGGCTCGGTACGATCTTGCCAGATTCAGTGACGTAGTTTTTCAGAGTAACGATATCTTTGTAGTCGATCTCGGTAACGTTCTCGGCAGTGAAGCGGCAGAACTTACGACGACGGAAATAACGTGCCATGGCCTTTATCCTCTATTCAGTGATCCAGAATTACTCTTCGGAAGACGCTGCTTCAACAGTATCTTCGCGGCGCTCGTCGTCACGACGGACGAAGCGCTCTTCCTTGGCCTTGGCCATCGGAGAAACTTCAGTCACGGCGTGCTTGGTGCGCATGATCATGTTGCGGATAACGGCATCGTTGAAACGGAAGTTGGTTTCCAGTTCATCGATAACGGCTTGCTCTGCTTCCACGTTCATCAGAACGTAGTGAGCTTTGTGCAGCTTGTCGATCGGGTAAGCCAGTTGACGACGGCCCCAATCTTCCATGCGATGGATAGTACCACCCGCGGTGGTGATAGCGCCGGTGTAACGCTCGATCATGCCGGGTACTTGCTCGCTCTGGTCCGGATGAACCATGAAGACGATTTCGTAATGACGCATTTTAGCTCCTTACGGATTAATTCAGCCTCCGCCCAGGTGCAGCCAGACCTCGGAGGCAAGGAACGTATGGTGTGTTTAGACACTGCTTTCTAGGGCGGCGTATTGTACGAAATCACATCCCTCACTGCAACTGGCCGCCACAGATGTTTTTATCTATGGGTATGATACAAAACATCAATTGATAACAATTATCATTTAGATCTATTCTGTCTCCATCATCTTATGGAGGGTGTTGCCATGCAACCCGCGCTGACCACGGCCATCCCGGCCCGCAAATTCAAACTGATCCTGCTTGGCCCCGCCTTCATCGCCGCCATCGGCTATATAGACCCGGGCAACTTCGCCACCAATATCCAGGCCGGCTCCACCTTCGGCTATCAGCTGCTGTGGGTGGTGGTGTGGGCCAATCTGATGGCCATGCTGGTACAGACCCTCTCGGCCAAGCTCGGCATAGTCACCGGCAAGAACCTGGCGGAGCACATCCGCGACCGGCTGCCCAAACCGGCGGTCTGGGCCTACTGGGTACAGGCGGAGATCATCGCCATGGCCACGGATCTCGCCGAGTTCATCGGTGCGGCCGTGGGCTTCAAGCTGCTGCTCGGCATCACCCTGTTGGAGGGTGCCGGCATCACGGCCGTGGTCACCTGGGGCATTCTGATGCTGCAATCCCGCGGTCAGAAGCCGCTGGAGTTCGTGGTTGGCGGCCTGTTGCTGTTCGTGGCAGCGGCCTATATCGTCGAGCTGGTGCTCTCCCGCCCTCATCTGCCGAGCCTGCTGGAAGGCGCCCTCTTCCCCGGCCTACCCAACAGCGACGCCGTCTACCTGGCCGCTGGCGTGCTCGGTGCAACAGTCATGCCTCACGTCATCTACCTGCACTCGGCGCTGACCCAGCACACCCTGGATCAAGGCACAGTGCCCCAGCGACTGCACACCACCCGGGTGGACGTCGCCATTGCCATGACCATAGCCGGCTTCGTCAACCTGGCCATGATGGCCGTGGCGGCCGCCGCCTTCCACGGCGCTCACCAGCCAGTGGCCGAACTCGAAACCGCCTACCAGACGCTCACTCCCTTGCTCGGGCAGGCCGCCGCCACCCTGTTCGGCCTGTCACTGGTGGCCTCCGGCATCTCCTCCACCGTGGTGGGTACGCTCGCCGGTCAAGTGGTGATGCAAGGCTTCGTGCGCTTCGCCATACCGCTCTGGCTGCGCCGCGTCATCACCATGGCCCCCGCCTTTGTGGTGATCGCTATGGGGCTCAACACCACCGAAATATTGGTGCTGAGCCAGGTGGTGCTGAGCTTCGGCATCGCGCTCGCGCTCATTCCACTGCTGATCCTGACCGGCGATCGGGCGCTGATGGGAGAGTATCGCAACCATCCGGTGACTCAGGCAGTCGGCCGCCTCATCGTCGCACTGGTGATCGGGCTCAACGCCTACCTGCTGGTCGCCATGATCTAGCGCGCACAACCCGCTATTGAGGCCGGCTTATTAACCCAGGTTAATGAGCCGGTCTGCACTTTGGCGTATGCTGCGGCTCTCTCTTCCTCTTCGATTCGCAGGAGCCATCCATGGAACACACTCGAGCCAGTTTCGTACTGGGCCACCATCATGAACAGGCCAGCGTGGTCTTCTGCCAGAGCGGCGACACCAGCCTGCTGGTGACCGACCTCACCCCTTTCCATCCCCAGAGCCACCTCTGGCCCGATCAGCCAGGCGATGTGGGCACGGTTTGCTGGGATGGCGGCAACGCCAGCGTGGGCCCCTGCCGCATGGGGGCCATCAGCCCCGAAGGAGAAGTGTTCGTGGACACAGATATTCCGGTCAAGCGTGGCGCCGAAGGGTGGGCCTTCGTGGTGGTACATCCCCTGGCAGGCCAGCACTCTCTGGCGGTGGGTTCCAGGGTTGAACTGAAGGTAGATG
>NZ_CAWNYS010000395.1:0-7278 GCF_963878295.1 Aeromonas sp. HMWF014
GCGTCACCATGTTCGTCGAGAAACAGTATGGGGCCAGGCTCTATGGTGTTGACCCGGATGGCAGGCGCCAGTTCGCGGGCAAAGCTCATGGCAAGGGAGTGGGCTCCCGCCTTGGTGGCCACATAGCTGGCAAACTGGGGGGCCGGGGCGTGAATGTAGATATCCGTGATGTGGATGATGCTGGCATTGCCATGGCTGGCCAACCGGGGCGCCAGCGCCCGGTTGAGCTGGAAGGGTGCCGCCATGTGCACACGATAAAACTGCTCGAACTGGGCCAGTTGCGCCGCCGGATCCGCCGCCTGGGGCTCGAAAGCCGAGGCGTTGTGGATCACCAGCGCCAGATCCTGATGGGCGGCCAGCGCCTCGATCAGCCTGCCAACCTCCTCTTCACGAGCGAAATCCGCCTGCACCAGCTCGACCCCGAGCGCCGCCAGTCTGGCCAGCTCGGGCCGCTCGCTGCGATAACTGCCCGTCACCTGCCAGCCGGCCGCCACCAGCTGTTCACACAGATAAAAACCGAGCCGGCGGCCACACCCTGTCACCAATGCACGCATAACCTCTCCTTTTGTCATTGCTTGCCGACCCGTGGCAAGGCCGTGCCTATCAATCTCCACGGCACAAGCCATTGGCCCCGCTCGCCGTCCTGCGGCCATAGTGACACCACTTTACCCCTTTTGGAGCCACCCATATGCTGCAGATCCGCGATCACATGAGCCGCCTGACCCACTCCCTCACCCCGCGACTCAGCCTGGCCGAGGCGCTGGACAAGCTGCACCACTCCGGGCTGAGCGGCCTGCCGGTGCTGGACGAGCAAAAACGGCTGATCGGTTTTCTCTCCGAGCAGGACTGCATTCCCAGTCTGCTCACCGGCAGCTACCACTGCGACACCCGCACCCGGGTGGAAGACCTCATGAGCCACACGCCGCTCTCGGTCGCCCCGGACGACAGCATAGTGGACCTGGCGCGCCAGATGAGCGAGGCCAAGCCCAAGATCTATCCGGTACTGCAAGGGGGCAAGGTGCTCGGTATCATCAGCCGCCATCAGGTGATGCAGGCCCTCAATCAGCAGATGAAAGGCTGCCAGCAGACCTAGCTCTGGTAGCGCCCCTTGTCACCAATATCAAAGTGCAGAGGCATGCGCCACTTGGCCAGACTCAGCAGACAGAGCAGCAGGCCGCACGCTAGGGAAACCGGCGCGGCGGCCCAGTCGAGCCGGGCCCATTCCAGCCCCCATAACAATGGCAGCAACAGGGGAACCGCCTTGATGCCAGGAATGGCGAAACAGAACTGCTCCTTGAAGGCCAGGCCGGAAAGCGTGGCCAGCGCAGCCCCCAGCACCAGCATGTCCGGCGCCCCGCTGGCGCTCAGTATCAGGCCGCCCCAGGCCATCACCTGCAAAATGAAGCGAATACGCTTGTCATAGATATGCAGACAGAGTCCGCACACCCCGCTCGCCACCACCATGGCCACCAGCCAGATCGCTGGCGGTAAAAAATCCTGCCCAATCAGCAGGCTGGCCCCTCGACATACCAGTAATAAAGCTGCCAGACTCAGGCCAAGGCGATAGAGGCAGACCGACAACCTGTCGATACCGTCCAGTTGACTTTCGATTTCAGGATTTGCCATCCGGGGTCGTCTCTGTTGAATATCCGGGCCATTATACTTGAATTATGCCCGTGGACGGTTCCCTATTCAGGGCAGGAGATGTTGTTTGCGAAGGTTCATTCTGCTCTGCCTGCTGCTTCCCCTCTGGCTCCAGGCCAAAGAACTGGTCATAGGTGGCACGCTGGAACCACCGCTGAAATTTCTGGACGACCAGGCCCGCCCCTGTGGACTGGATGTGGACATGGTCACCGCCATCTTCGGCAAGCTCAAGATCCCCATCAGGATCGAGCTGACCGACTCGGGCGCCCGCCTCACCCGTAATGCCGAAACCGGCGTGTATGACCTGGTGATGACCCACTCCTACAAGCCGGAGCGAGAGAGCTATCTGCTCTACCCAAAGCAGTCTCATCTGCGCCATAGCTGGCACTTCTTCGTGCGCAAGGCCGATATGCGGAAGATCCACTACGACACCCTGAGCGATCTCAAACCCTGGCGCATCGGCGTCACCAAAGACTTCTCCTACACCCCTGAACTGACGGCGGCCCTGGCCGATCCGGCATATCACTTCCAGGAGATCCCCATCAACCAGCTGCAACTGCGCAAGCTGAACGCCGGACGTATCGATGCCGTGCCCATGCCGCTGGTCACCGCCTTCGCCCAGATCAAAGAGGTGGGGCTGGAGGGCAAGCTCGACTACCTGCCCAAGCCCCTCAAGACCAGCCCCTACTACACCGTCTGGACCAGGGCCCGCGCCGATGCCGGCACCCCGGCCCTGATGGCGGCCTACGATGCCGAGCTGTTGCACATGAAGCGGGATGGCCGGCTCAAGGCCATCTACGACAAGTACGGCATCCCCTATATCGCGCCCTGATCCGACAGTCAGACTCTTTCATCAAGGTTTCACGTCTCTCACTATCGGATGCTGCAGCGAAATGCGCGCTTCGCATGTGACATGGATATTGCGGCGCAATAGGCTTCAGGGCTTCACATCGCGCAGGATCGGATTCTGTAACGAGATCAGGGTTTCAGTAGACTGGATCTCGTCTATGGTCTGGATCTTGTGGATCAGCACAGTCTGCAACTCGTCGATGGAGCGGGTCATCACCTTCATGAAGATGCTGTAGTGGCCAGTGGTGTAGTAGGCTTCCACCACCTCATCCAGCGCCTGCAGCTTGGCCAGCGCCGAAGGATAATCCTTGGCGCTCTTGAGGTTGATGCCGATGAAGCAGCAGACGTCATAGCCCAGCTTCTTCGCGTTCACCTGCACCCGTGTACCCTCGATGATCCCCGCCTGCTTCATCTTCTCCACCCGTACATGAATGGTGCCCGGGCTGACCGCCAGCTGTTTGGCCAACTCGGCGTAAGGGATCCGCGCATTGTCCATCAGGGCGGTGAGGATGGCCTGATCGAGATTATCGATCCGATAATTTTCCGACACTTTTTTGCACTCCCTTTGACGATATCTCATTAACGACGGCTTTATTTTGAAGAAAAAAACACGCAAAGCCTATTTCTATTAACGAATGTTGAATTTACTTGGCAATCTGTTGAAGAATCGTCACATCCAACGAATTTGAGACAGGTATTCAGCATGAAACAGCACTACATTCGCAGCCAACAACAGATCAGCTTCGTCAAAGAGATGTTCTCCCGCCAACTCGCCCAGCAACTGGGTCTGATGGAGGTGCAAGCCCCCATTCTGAGCCGGGTCGGTGATGGCACTCAAGACAACCTCTCTGGCCACGAGAATGCGGTGCAGGTCAAGGTGAAGACACTCCCCGAACACAGCTACGAGGTGGTGCACTCACTGGCCAAGTGGAAGCGCCAGACCCTGGGCCGCTTCGGCTTTGGCCCGGGTGAGGGTATCTACACCCACATGAAGGCGCTGCGTCCGGACGAAGACAAGTTGACCCCCATCCACTCTGTCTACGTGGATCAGTGGGACTGGGAGAAGGTGATGCCGAGCGAGCGCCGCGATCTGGCCTATCTGCAGGAGACGGTGCGCGGCATCTGGGCTGCCATCAAGGCCACCGAGCGGGCCGTCTGTGCCGAACACGAGCTGACCCCCTTCCTGCCAAACGAGATCCAGTTCCTGCACAGCGAAGCGCTGCTGACCCGTTACCCGGATCTCGACGCCAAGGGGCGCGAGCGCGCCATCGCCAAGGAGCTGGGTGCCGTCTTCCTGATCGGTATCGGCGGGGCCCTCTCCCACGGCGAGCGCCACGATGTACGCGCCCCTGACTATGACGACTGGAGCAGCCACAGCGAGCTGGGTCTGGCTGGCCTGAACGGCGACATCCTGGTGTGGAACCCGGTGCTGGAAGACAGTTTCGAGATCTCCTCCATGGGGATCCGGGTGGACGCCGAGGCCCTGCGCCGCCAGCTCGCCATCACCGGCGATGAAGATCGCCTGCAATACGACTGGCATCAGGATCTGCTGGCAGCACGGATGCCACAGACCATAGGCGGCGGCATAGGCCAATCCCGTCTAGCCATGTTGCTGCTGCAAAAAGAGCATATCGGTCAGGTACAGGTCGGCGTCTGGTCCCCCGAGATGAAGGCCGCCATCCCGGGCATGTTGTAAGCCGGTTTTCTCGTAAAGGAGCATATCGACAAACAGACACAGGTCGGCGTCTGGTCCACCGAGATGAAGGCCGCCGTGCCGGGCATGCTGTAAGCAAGATAATTCAATGGGTCTGACCTGCGAGCTGTGGCACGCAGGTCAGACCTGACAGGTGTGTGGCCGCCCGGGATGAAAGAGCGCATCACGGGCATGCTGTAAGGAGAGGGTCACCCTGACCCTCTGCGAAACCGGGGCTTGCCCCTGCGACCCGCTCAACCCACGCAAGGTCGCGTTACTACATTCCTCCCGGCAATCTTCGGATTGCCGTTTTTTTGCCTCCGAATCACCGCCGCCAGATATGACAACGCCAGCCCGAGGGCTGGCGTTGCAAACATCGCTACGAGATCGGTTACTGGGTCATGGTCAAGCCGTTGCTGTCGGCCCCCAGCAGCAACTTCTTGCCGGGGACGATGCGACCGGAGAGCAGCGCCTGGGCCAGCGGGTTCTCCACCTTGTGCTGGATTGCCCGCTTGAGGGGCCGCGCCCCGTAGACGGGGTCGAACCCGGCGTGTACCAGCTTCTCGAGCAGCGCTTCGCTCACCGACACCTCGTAACCCTGGGCCTCCAGGCGGCCCATCAGGCTCTTGAGCTGGATGCGGGCGATGGACTTGATGTGAGCCTCGTCGAGGGGATGGAACACCACTGTCTCGTCGATCCGGTTGATAAACTCCGGTCGGAAACTGCGGGTCAGCACCTCCATCAACATGGCCTTCATCTCGTCGTAATCCTTCTCGGAGTGGTGCTCCTGGATCAGATCCGAGCCGAGGTTGGAGGTCATGATCACCACAGAGTTGCGAAAATCGACGGTACGACCCTGGCCATCGGTCAGGCGGCCATCATCGAGCACCTGCAACAGGATATTGAACACATCCGGGTGCGCCTTCTCCACTTCGTCGAGCAGGATCACCGAGTAGGGGCGACGGCGTACCGCCTCGGTCAGATAACCCCCCTCCTCATAGCCCACGTAGCCGGGAGGTGCACCCACCAGACGGGCCACGCTGTGCTTCTCCATGAACTCGGACATGTCGATCCGCACCATGGCGTCCTGGGTATCGAACAGGAACTCGGCCAGCGCCTTACACAGTTCAGTCTTGCCCACCCCGGTGGGCCCCAGGAACAGGAAAGAGCCGATGGGGCGGTTCGGGTCCGAGAGTCCGGCACGGGAGCGGCGAATGGCGTTGGAAACCGCTTCAACCGCTTCCTCCTGACCAATCACCCGGCTGTGCAACTGCTCTTCCATCCTCAGCAGCTTGTCGCGCTCCCCTTCCAGCATGCGGGCCACCGGAATGCCGGTTGCACGGGCCAGCACGTCGGCTATCTCCACGTCTGTGACCCGGTTGCGCAGCAGGCTGGTCTCCTGCATCTCGGCCTGGGTGGCGAGATCCAGCTGTTTCTCCAGCTCGGGAATGCGACCATATTGCAGCTCTGACATGCGACCGAGATCGCCGGCGCGGCGTGCCACGTCGAGATCCTGACGGGCCTGCTCCAGTGCCGCCTTGATGTACTGGGTACCGGCGAGGGCAGCCTTCTCGGCCTTCCACACCTCATCCAGCTCGTTGTATTCCATATCCTTTTCGCCGATCTCCTGATTGATGAGATCGAGCCGCTTGCGGCTGGCGTCGTCATCCTCCTTCATCAGCGCCTGCTGCTCCAGCTTGAGCTGTATGATGCGCCGCTCCAGCCGATCGAGTGACTCGGGCTTGGAGTCTATCTGCAGCCGGATGCTGGCCGCCGCCTCGTCGATGAGATCGATGGCCTTGTCCGGCAACTGACGGTCGGCGATATAACGGTGCGACAGCTGGGCCGCCGCCACAATCGCGGGGTCGGTGATCTGCACATGGTGGTGCAGCTCGTAACGCTCCTTCAGGCCGCGCAGGATGGCGATGGTGTCTTCCACGCTCGGCTCTTCCACCAGCACCTTCTGGAAGCGACGCTCGAGGGCTGCATCCTTCTCTATGTACTGGCGGTACTCGTCCAGGGTGGTGGCCCCGACGCAGTGCAGATCGCCACGGGCCAGCGCAGGTTTCAGCATATTGCCCGCGTCCATGGCCCCCTCGCCCTTACCGGCCCCGACCATGGTGTGCAGCTCGTCGATGAAGAGGATGACGTTGCCCTCCTCCTTGGCCAGATCGCTCAGCACGGCTTTCAGCCGCTCTTCAAACTCGCCACGGTACTTGGCTCCGGCTACCAGGGCGCCCATGTCGAGCGATAGCACCCGCTTGTTCTTGAGCCCTTCCGGCACTTCGCCGTTGATGATGCGCTGGGCCAGCCCTTCGACGATGGCGGTTTTGCCGACGCCGGGGGCACCGATCAGCACAGGGTTGTTCTTGGTACGGCGTTGCAGCACCTGGATGGTACGTCGGATCTCTTCATCGCGACCGATCACCGGATCCAGCTTGCCGAGCTCGGCCCGTTCCGTGAGGTCTATGGTGTATTTTTCCAGCGCCTGGCGATTCTCCTCGGCGTTGGCATCTTCGATCTTTCTGCCACCGCGCACCTTGTCGATGGCGGTTTCAAGTTTCTCTTTGCTCAGGCCCTGGGCACGCAGCAGCTCGCCCAGGTTGCCCCTCTCGTCGAGGGCCGCCAGCACGAACAGCTCGGATGAGATGAACTGATCCTTGCGCTGCTGAGCCAGCTTGTCACAGACGTTGAGCAGGCGACCCAAACCATTGGAGAGCTGCACGTCGCCCTCCACACCACTCACCTTGGGCAGCCGATCCAACTCTTCACCGAGGCGAGAGCGCAGGGCATTGATGTCCATCCCGGTCAGGGTGAGCAGTGGACGAATGGAGCCACCGTCCTGATTGACCAGCGCAGTCATCAGATGGACGGGTTCGATAAATTGGTGATCACGACCCAGTGCAAGGGACTGGGCATCGGAAATAGCAACCTGGAATTTGCTGGTCAGGCGATCGAGGCGCATCGCGCTCCCCCTTTCAGACAGACGCCGCTCGTGCGGCAAACAACATAACTTTCTGAGATGAAAGATGAGGCCCGTACGGGCTATTTCAAGGGGAAGGGTTGGTTATTTTTTCTGCAAAGTGGGGAAC
>NZ_CAWNYS010000396.1:0-1108 GCF_963878295.1 Aeromonas sp. HMWF014
ACCTTTATCTACTACCCCGGCATGGAGGTTCGCGACGAGCTCTGGCTCAAATTTGCCCTGCTCTATCTGGAGCGACTCGCCTTCGTCTTTACCGTCAGTGAACAGAGCAGCCTCACCGTCCTGCTCCATACCCTGGAAGAGCAGACCGATCTGCTGGCAAAGCGGCCTGAGCCAAGCTTCTTTGCAGACATCACCCCGCAACTGGAGAGCCAGATCAGCGGCCTTGTCGCCCCCGATTTTGTCCGCCACAAGGTGTTTGGCAACAAGGCGCTCATCACTCGCTGGCGCCAACCTACCAACCACGACTGCTTCTGCCCCGCTCAGGCCGGCCTTGAGCGGCTACACAGCTTTTGCCTCGCCCACGGCTTTGCCACGTCGGATGAGGGAGGGGTCAGGATGGCGCGACGCTTTGCCAATCTGCTCTCCATGCGCCTCGCCCGTGAATGGGCACTCGCCAATGAGGGTGCGCTCATCACGGATCACGACTATCTCGACCGCCTGCTGCACCTGCTGGAGTCCCGCTACCACAACCGGGGCGGTCAGGATTGCTTCCACCTCGAGATACCATTGCAAGTGCCCACTCACCTGAGCGACATCCCGTTTGCCGAGCTGATTGCCCTGCGTGCTCGCAGCGGTTTTCGCCAGCAACTGTCTGAACTCCATCAAGCCTTCGATGCCATGCTCACCATGCTCGGCAGTGCCTATGCCGACCCGACGGCTCTGACCCGTTTCGAGCAAGCACAACAGGGGTTCAATCAGCTGCTGGGACCAGAGACCCACAGCCTGCCGCTCACCACCCTGGTCAGCACAGGCCTGCCTGCCATGGCGATGATCCATCAGCTCAAGGCGAGCCACCCAAAGAGCCGCCTGATCTTCCATCCCATCAAGAAGAGTCATTTCCACCAGCGCAAGAGCCAGCACTTCTTCACCCGGTTGGGGCAAGTCAAATCCTGAGCCAACCGGCAGCCCATATGGCCCAACGGGATCAGCTCAAAGCCTGATCCCGTCTTGGTGACATGAGGCGCCGTCAATATTCTGGCGCTCGGCCAGCGCGAACCCGTCGCCCTCTCAGGAGGGGTTTTCCAGCCGAAATTCGACTCTATCGCTG
>NZ_CAWNYS010000396.1:1118-1985 GCF_963878295.1 Aeromonas sp. HMWF014
GCTCAGCACCTGATCCCCGTCCCAACGCAGCCGCTGGCCATTGAGAAACCAGAACGGCTTGCCGACGCCACCCAGCACCTTGGGTTGCAGGCGATAGCGCTGGCTGCGGATAAGGTTGCCCTCCCCCAGCGCGACGATGCGAATGGGGGCTTGCAGCTCGGCGCTTTGCTCCTCCCCCGCACAACCGCTGGCCAGCAATGCCTGTCGCCGCTCACCGGGCTTGCGCCAGGGTTCCAGTGACAAGGGCCAAAGCGCCCGAAAACCGGCTTGCGCCGCATCCTGGCAGCGGGCCAGGGTCGGCTTGCCCTCGGCGGTCAGTGCAACTTGGCGCAGCGGAGAGGGCCAATCCATGGGGTCGGGCAAGGTGGGGGGATCGCGCGCTTCAAGCAACCAGGCGCTCTGGCGCTGCAAACAAGTCTGCGGCAGGGTCGCGCTCGCCTTGCGTCCCAGCGGCCAGCAGATCTCAGCCTCGCTCACCGTATTGGGCTGCACCGGCAGGGGGCTGTTGTCAGCCAGCCGCGAGTAAACCGATAGCAGCAGCGGCACCGCCGCACTCTGGCCGTAAAAACCGGGCAAGGGGGTGCCATCGGGGCGCCCCAGCCAGACGCCAATAGTCCAGCGACCGGAGACCCCCATCGCCCAGCTGTCGCGATAGCCGTAGCTGGTGCCGGTCTTCCAGGCCAGCCGGTTGACCCGGCCGGTCGCCTCGCTGGCAAAGGGCTGATCCGCCCGTCCCTGGGCGCTCAATATTTGCCAGATGATCCAGGCCGCCCCCGGGCTCAGCAAGGGGCGGGGCACCGCCTGCTGCCCCGCCAGCCAGACCGGCATCGCCACCTGCCCCTCACGGGTCAGCGCGCTGTAGAGTGC
>NZ_CAWNYS010000397.1:0-8333 GCF_963878295.1 Aeromonas sp. HMWF014
GACTGGCTTAACTGCGTTGCCGCTTGCCCTGTCGATGTGGCGCATTATAGGGATCTGGATCACGCTTGCAAGGGCCTTTTCGAATTAAATTCGAATTATTAGCTCAACAGCTCACCAATCCACCAAAAAGACCGTTTATCCCGCAAAAAGACACTCATTTGACAACATCTACCTGTCTTCAGTGGTGCCTTGCCGGCTACAGATCAAGGTTGTGGTGATTTGGCGTCACCACATCCATATGCATGGTGATCGAGGTCACGCCTTCGGGTAACATAGCGCCCCTTTGCGATTCACACACTCTTGGGCTTTGGAGAGTTTAATGCCTTTTGCACTTGGCCAGCGTTGGATTAGTGATACAGAGACGGATCTGGGGTTGGGGACTGTCGTTGCTGTTGAAGGACGCATGGTTACCCTGTTGTTTCCGGCTACCGGTGAAAACCGCATGTATGCCAAAGAAGAGGCGCCGGTCACCCGGGTCAGCTTCAATGTGGGCGACCAGATAGCCAGTCACGAAGACTGGACCATGACAGTCGAAGAAGTGCAGGAGAAAAACGGCCTGCTTATATATGTAGGTGTTCGCACCGACAATGATGAGCCCGTTGCCCTCAAGGAAGTGTTTCTCAACAACTTTATCAAGTTCAACAAGCCGCAGGATCGCCTGTTCGCCGGTCAGATTGACCGTATGTCCCGCTTTACCCTGCGCTACGAGGCGTTGATCAACCAGCACCAGCGTCGTCGCAACCCGACTCGCGGTCTGGCCGGTGGCCGGGTCAGCCTGATCCCGCACCAGCTCTATATCGCCCATGAAGTGGGGCACCGCTACGCCCCGCGCGTATTGCTGGCGGACGAAGTAGGTCTGGGCAAGACCATCGAAGCGGGCATGATCATTCATCAGCAGCTGCTCTCCGGCCGCGCTCATCGGGTGCTGATCCTGCTGCCCGAAACCTTGCAACACCAGTGGCTGGTCGAGATGCTGCGCCGCTTCAACCTGCACTTCTCCCTGTTTGATGAGGAGCGCTGCATTGAGGCGTTCGCCGATGCGGAGAACCCCTTCGAGACCGAACAACTGGTGATCTGCAGCCTCGATTTCCTGCGCAAGAAGCGTCGTCGCTTCGAGCAGGTGCTGGAAGCCGAGTGGGATCTGCTGGTTGTTGACGAAGCGCACCATCTGGAGTGGAGCATCGATGCCCCCAGCCGCGCCTACGAAATGGTGGAAGCGCTGGCCGAACAGGTGCCGGGCGTACTGCTGCTGACCGCCACCCCGGATCAGCTGGGGCACCAGAGCCACTTCGCCCGTCTGCGCCTGCTCGATCCCGAGCGTTTCTACGACTACGAGGCCTTCCTCGCCGAGGAGCAGGCTTATGGTCAGGTCGCCAGCGCAGCGCAAGAGCTGCTGGATGGCGAGACCCTGAGCGATGAAGCCAAACAGATCCTCGCCAGCCAGCTGGAAGGGCTGGATCTGAGCGATACCGCCGCCCGTCAGCAGGCGGTCGCCAAGCTGCTGGATCAGCATGGCACCGGCCGAGTGCTGTTTCGCAACAGCCGCGCCAATATTCAGGGCTTCCCTGAGCGCCACCTCAATGTCTACCCCATGCCGCTGCCCGAGCAGTACAAGACTGCCATTAAGGTGATGGGCATGATGGGTGGCAATGGTGGCGATCTGCAGACCCGTGCCCTGCGCTACCTCTACCCCGAGAAGATCTTCCAGCAGTTCGAAGGCGACAACGCCACCTGGACTCAGTTCGACCCGCGCGTCGAGTGGTTGCTGGGGCTGCTGCTCTCGGCCCGCCAACAGAAGGTGCTGGTGATCTGCTCCGAAGCGGCCACCGCCATCGCGCTGGAAGAGGCGCTGCGCACCCGTGAAGGGATCCGCGGCACCGTGTTCCATGAAGGGATGTCGATCCTCGAGCGGGACAAGGCCTCCGCCTATTTCGCGCAAGAGGATGGTGGCGCACAGGTGCTGCTCTGCTCCGAGATCGGGTCAGAAGGTCGCAACTTCCAGTTTGCCAGCCATCTGGTGCTGTTCGATCTGCCTCTCAACCCGGATCTGCTGGAACAGCGTATCGGTCGACTGGATCGTATCGGTCAGCAGAATACCGTCGAGATCCACGTCCCCTATCTGGAAGGGACTGCTCAGCGCGCCCTGCAGCTCTGGTATCACGATGGTCTGGACGCGTTCGAGCAGACCTGCCCTACCGCTCGCCCGGTATTCGAAGCGGTGCGTGACGAGCTGTTCGAGCTGCTGGCCGCCAACACCGGCGATCAGGCGACCCTCGACGCCCTGCTGATCAAGACCCGCGAACTGCACGAGCCGCTCAAGGCCCGGCTGGAACAGGGTCGCGATCGCCTGCTGGAGATCCACTCCAGCGGTGGCGCTGCTGCCCAGCTGCTGGTCGACAAGCTGGCCGCCGAAGATGACGACACCGGCATGATCTCCTTCGCTCTCAAGCTGTTCGACGAGATCGGCGTCAATCAGGATGACCGTGGCGAGAACGCACTGGTGCTGACCCCGGGGGATCACATGCTGGTCTCCAGCTTCCCGGGCTTGCCGCAAGACGGCATGACCATCACCTTCGATCGCAACACCGCCCTGTCGCGGGATGATATGGCGCTGCTCTCCTGGGATCACCCCATGATGCGCGGCGGTATCGACCTGATCCTCGGCTCCGAGATCGGTGCTACTTCGGTCGCCCTGCTCAAGAACAAGGCGCTGCCCATCGGATCCATTCTGCTGGAGCTGATCTTCGTCGCCGAGTCTGCGGCCCATCCCCAGCTCTACCGCTTCATGCCGCCGACCCCGATCCGCCTGCTGATGGACAAGAATGGCCAGAATCTGGGCGAGAAGGTGGCGTTCGATGCCTTCAACCGCCAGCTGACCCCGGTCAACCGCCATCTTGGCAGCAAACTGGTGACCGCTTCCCAGCCGGTTATTCACGGTCTGATTGGCAAAGGCCAGCCGATTGCCGAAGAGCTGAAAGCCGTGATTGTCGACAAGGCCCGTGCCCAAATGGCGCAGACCCTGCAGCAGGATCTCGATCGGCTGAAAGCGCTCAAGACGGTCAATCCGAACGTACGCGACAGCGAACTGGATTATCTGCGCAATCTGCAGGCAGAATTGCACCACCTGATCGATCAGACCCAACTCAAGCTGGATGCCATCCGCTTTATCGTGGTCACCCATAACTGACAAGGTACCGACCGACAGCGGCCAGACCCAGCTCAAACTGGATATCCAATGCCGCTTTATCGTGGTTACCCATAACTGATGGGGGCTTGCCCCCACCTTCTGATGCGAGACATTTATGTTTGAATACTCACCGCCTCTGGAACCCTGGCTCGATATCCTGTTCAAGGACAAGGACATCATGGTGGTCAACAAGCCCACTGGCCTGCTGAGCGTCCCCGGGCGCGGCCCCGAGAATGAAGACAGCGTCCTGCATCGGGTGAAACAGCAGCACCCCAAGGCGGCGGCAGCTCATCGCCTCGACATGTCTACCACTGGCGTCATTGTCATTCCTCTCAACCCCAATTCTCATCGGGAGCTGAGCCGACAATTCCGTGAGCGGGAGACCGAGAAGCACTACCTCGCCTGGGTGTGGGGTGAGCCGGAAGCAGAGTCAGGTCAGGTTGACCTGCCGCTCTGCGTCGATTGGCCCAACCGCCCGAAACAGAAGGTGGACCACGAGGAGGGGCGCCACGCCCTGACCCTGTGGGAAAAGCTGAAGGTGGAGAACGGCAACAGCCTGATCAAGCTGACCCCCATCACAGGTCGCTCCCACCAGTTACGCGTCCATATGCTGGAGCTGGGGCACCCGATTCTGGGTGACAACCTCTATGCCCATCCGGATGCGCTGGCGGCAGCCCCCCATCTCTACCTGCATGCGACCATGCTGACCATCAGCCACCCCCGCAGTGGGGAGCGTATGACCTTTGAAGCTCCCGCACCTTTTCCGCTATAGGCCAGAACGTGAACATAAAAAAAGCCCCCATCAACTGATGGGGGCTTTTTCATTAGGATCAGACGCGAATATCGATTTTACTTCCCAGTGTGGAGCTGGCCGATGTCGCTGCGGTCGGGGCTGATTGGGCAGCCGTCTGGAGCAGTTTCAATGCGGCCTCACCATCCTGGGTTTGCTGTTTCTTGGCCAGACTGGCTGTCAGCAAAGCAGAACCAAATGACGTTGATGCAGAACTAGATATATCCATGGTGTACCTCCTGCCTTAAGACTATCGGCCCTCTTGTGCCATCCATGAGCCATTTTGGCTAAATTAAATACGTCTTGTTGGGTTGACGTCGCTCCAGCCATTGCTCTTCCATCTCCAGCAAAGTCTGATAGACCTTCTCTGCCTGTTCAGGACGACTGAACAGATATCCCTGACCATAGAGGTGAATGTCGGTGAGGGTGCGCAGCACATCGAGCTGGGCCTGGGTTTCTATCCCCTCACACACAAGGCTTTTGCCCAGCATGGAGCCCATGCGGCAGATATTGGCGACCAGCTCCGAGGCCTCTATTGAGGTATCGATACCCTGAATGAAGGAGCGATCGATCTTTACCTTGCTGACGGGCAGTTTCTGCAAATAACTGAGGGAGGAGTAGCCAGTCCCGAAGTCATCCAGCGCCAGCTGTACACCCTGCTGATTGAGATCCTGCATCAGCTGCAAGGAGTTTTTCACCTCGCGCATTGTTGTGTCTTCGGTCACTTCCAAGACCAGGCTGGCGGCCGGGATATGATGATCCATCAAGGCCTTGGCCACCAGCTTCAACAAGTTGCGCTGGTACATGCCAGGTGAGATGTTCACGCACATCTGCAAATCGACCAACCCGAGCTGCTGCCACTGATAGAGCTGCTCACAGGCGGTATTCAGCACCCAGCTGCCCAGTTTCTCGGCAAGCTGGAACTCTTCCGCCACCTGGATCACCTCATTGGGCGGAATGAAGCCCAATTCAGGGTGGCGCCAGCGCAACAGAGCTTCGACCGCCTCGCAGCGACCACTTTCGAGATTGACGATGGGCTGGTAATAAAGCTCAAGTGCGTTGTGCTCCAACGCCATTATCATGTCGCTTGCCAGATGCTTGCGTCGCGCCGTCTCATTGAGCAGCGAATTGTCATAAATGACATAAGGGACATGGGCCTTGCGACTGTGAAACAGCGCCAGCTCGGCCCGGCTGAGCAACTCCTGCGTCAGTTTGCTATCCATCGGGAAGAAGGCAATACCGATCCCGACTTCCAGCCGGAATGGGTAATTGTCGATGATAATGTCCTGCTTGAGTGCATGGAGCAGGCGGGAGACCAGCTCCCTCACCTGTCGCAGGTCGCTGCTCTCGCGCTGGATCATGGCGAATTGGTCCCCACCCAGACGTGCCACCCACTCCCCGTTTTCACACAGGCTGCGGGTCCGCTTTGCCAGCTCCCGTAGCAGGAAGTCACCCGTGTTGTAGCCAAATTTGCTGTTTATATCACGAAAATCGTTGATATCCACCAGCACCAGGCCAAATGGCGTCTCCCTGGCCGCATACGACTCCATTTTCTCCAGCAACGCCAGCCGGTTGGCCAATCCGGTCAGGGGATCAACCCGAGCCATACGGAAGTGCCGGCGAGCCTCGCGGATCAGCAGGCCACTGAGCAGCATCACCGACAGCACAAGGCCGGACACCATGAACAACAAGGCATTGCGCAACTGGCCGAAACGCTTGTCATTGCCCGAATAGACGTTGATGTTCTTCTGCATGACAGACGCAAGAGAGTAAGAGAGAGGTTCCTGCAGGGGGGCCAGCCGCATCATGATCTGCTGATAGTCCGGCGTGCCCGATTTCAGGTGAGTGATGTTGGACTCCATCTCGCGGATATTGCTTTCGATCAGCTGCACCAACCGCAGTGTCTTCTGCTTGTCCTTCATGCTCTGGCGCAGTTGGCCACTGAGCAGGATAGGTGTACGACTCCAGAGGATGTCGTAACGCAGCATCAGGGTGTCATGATCTATGCCGCCATAATGGTAGATCTCGACGGAGTTGAGGAAACGCCCCAACTCCAACTGCAACTGCATTAGGGCCCAGGAGACATCATAGGTATATTTCTCCATCACCCGGGTTGCATTCTGTATCTGTGCGAGGCAATACAGGGTGCTTCCCGTGAACAACAGGATGGATAGATAAAGCACCGCAAGTAACGGCCACGCCTTGGTCTTTGCTTTCACCCGCACTCCCGCAAACCATTATATCAATGCTGGATATCAACCGAACTCAGTTGCCAGATCATCATGTCGGTAAATTCTGACCGTTTCAGCTCAGGATACTGATCCAGCGGTAGGATAAACCAAAGCGGCCCCTTATTCCGCACCCGCATGGTCACCCCGTCGTCCTGCCAAGCCAGGATGGGATCATATTGTTTGACCTTGTCCCAGTTGATCTTAATCTGAAAACTGTTCAAGGCGGTCAGGGTTACGGCCTTGCCATCCGCCCCGACGGCAGCAAGCACATCCGCCAGCTTGGGCCCCACATACCTGTGCGGTTTGTCGACCCAGGGGTTTCCCGTCACTATCTCATGCTGTGGCAGCGCCTTGAGCATGGCCAGATCGAAGCCAATGGCCCCCTCGCTCGCCTCGGCGGGCATCACATTGCCGGTCACCTTCAAGATCACGGGTCCCTGCGGTGCCTCTAGGGCCATGGCTGGCATTGCCAGAGAAAAGAGTAATGTAATCAAACCCAGTACACGCATATTCACCTCATATAAAGTTGCCAACAATAGACTCAGTTTAGTCGCCATAAAAAAAACGGCTCGCAAAAGCGAGCCGTTTGGTAAACAGGGCCGAATTACATCATGCCCATACCGCCCATGCCACCCATGTCAGGCATGGCAGGGGTATCTTTCTTCGGCAGCTCGGTGATCATGCACTCTGTGGTGATCATCAGGCCGGCGATGGAAGAGGCGAACTGCAGCGCAGAACGGGTCACCTTGGTCGGATCCAGGATCCCCATGGCCAGCATGTCACCGTACTGTTCGGTGTAAGCGTTGTAACCGAAGTTGCCTTCACCATTCTTCACCGCGTTGGCAATGACGGAGGCTTCTTCACCAGCGTTGATGACGATCTGACGCAGCGGAGCTTCCATGGCACGCAAGGCAACCTTGATGCCCACGTTCTGGTCTTCGTTGTCACCGCGCAGATTGGCGAGTTTGGCAGCAACGCGCACCAGCGCAACACCACCACCTGCAACCACACCTTCTTCGACGGCTGCGCGAGTTGCGTGCAGGGCATCGTCAACACGGGCTTTCTTCTCTTTCATCTCGACTTCGGTAGCGGCACCGACCTTGATCACGGCAACGCCGCCAGCCAGTTTGGCTACACGCTCTTGCAGCTTCTCACGGTCATAATCGGAAGAGGTATCTTCGATCTGCTGACGGATCTGGGCCACACGGCTCTCGATCAAGGCTGCATCACCCACACCATCAATAATGGTCGTGTTTTCTTTGGTGATGACGATGCGCTTGGCACGGCCCAGGTCTTCCAGGGTCGCTTTTTCCAGCTCCATGCCCACTTCTTCGGAGATCACGGTACCACCGGTCAGCATGGCGATATCCTGTAGCATGGCCTTGCGACGGTCACCGAAACCAGGTGCCTTGACGGCAGCCACTTTCACTATGCCGCGCATGGTGTTGACCACCAGGGTCGCCAGCGCTTCGCCTTCCACGTCTTCGGCAACGATCAGCAGCGGCTTGCCTGCTTTGGCAACGCCTTCCAGCACCGGCAGCATCTCGCGAATGTTGGACACTTTCTTGTCAACCAGCAGGATGAAAGGATCATCCAGCTCGACAGAACCGGTTTCCGGCTTGTTGACGAAGTACGGAGAGAGGTAGCCGCGATCGAACTGCATACCTTCGACTACAGCCAGCTCGTCATCCAGGCCCTGACCATCTTCAACTGTGATGACGCCATCACGACCGACTTTGTCCATGGCTTCGGCAATCAGCTTGCCCACTTTTTCATCGGAGTTGGCGGAGATGGTACCCACCTGAGCGATAGCATTGTTGCAGGCACACGGCTGGGACAGCACTTGCAGCTCGGCAACGGCAGCAATAACTGCCTTGTCGATACCACGCTTCAGATCCATCGGATTCATGCCAGCGGCAACGGCCTTCAGGCCTTCGTTGACGATGGCCTGAGCCAGTACGGTCGCCGTGGTGGTACCGTCACCGGCGGCGTCATTGGCCTTGGAAGCAACTTCCTTGACCATCTGGGCGCCCATGTTCATGAATTTGTCTTCCAGCTCGATTTCGCGAGCAACGGAGACGCCATCCTTGGTGATGGTCGGAGCACCGAAGGACTTGTCCAGTAC
>NZ_CAWNYS010000397.1:8343-16644 GCF_963878295.1 Aeromonas sp. HMWF014
GCCTTTCGGACCCAAGGTGACCTTGACGGCATCGGCCAGGATGTTTACGCCTTCGAGCATCTTGATGCGGGCTTCGTTGCCAAACTTGACTTCTTTAGCTGCCATTTTCTTCAGTCCTTAAATCAATTCGGGGAAAAGGGTGAATTACGCTTCGACAATCGCCAGGATGTCGGTCTCAGACAGGATCAGTACATCCTGCCCATCCAGCTTCTCGGTCTTCACACCGTAGCCTTCGTTGAAGATCACCTTGTCACCTACCTTGACGGCAAGGGCTTTGACATCGCCATTGTCCAGAATTCGGCCAGTCCCCACGGCAAGTATTTCACCACGGGTGGACTTCTGGGCCGCAGTACCAGTCAAGACAATGCCGCCAGCGGATTTGGCTTCAGCTTCGATGCGCTTGATGATGACGCGATCGTGCAGTGGACGAATTTTCATCGATAACTCTCCCAAAATGAGTCTCTGTGTTGCTTTGAGGAATGGCCATTCCTGGCCAAATTAGATATGTCTCTGATGTGGGGCGTTTTTGTTAACCCTTCAAGGGCAAATACAAAAAAAATATTTTCACGTACTATGAATATCTTCGATGGATCGCCCGTGTCCCGGTCAGGAAACCGGATTTGCGCTGCCCACAGTCAGAACGTAATTCGCCAGATGCAAGAGACGAGCCCGTGACCCGACCCAATCCCATGCTGACCGCCCCCATGACGTCCGTATTGTTGCGCATGACGGGCCCCATGATCCTCGGCATAGTCGCCATACTGGCTTTCAACCTGGTCGACACCTTCTTCATCGGCATGCTGGGCACCCAGGCGCTGGCGGCCATCAGCTTCACCTTTCCGGTTACCTTCGTGGTGACCTCGTTGGCAATGGGGCTGGGTGCTGGGCTCTCGGCGGTCATCGGTCACGCACTCGGCCAGGGCAGGCATAACGAAGCCGCCCGCATCACCACTGACAGCCTGTTTTTGGCCGTGGTACTGGTTACACTGCTCTCTGTGCTGGGCGCCCTCACCATACAACCCCTGTTTCGGCTGCTCGGTGCCAGCGACCCGCTTATCGGGCTCATCTACGACTACATGCTGATCTGGTATCTGACCGTGCCCATGCTGGTGCTGCCCATGGTAGGCAATGCCGCCATCCGGGCCACTGGGGATACCAAGACCCCGAGCCTGGTGATGGGGGTAGCGGGACTGGTCAACGGTGTGCTGGATCCTCTGCTCATCTTCGGCATAGGCCCTTTTCCCGAGTGGGGGATCCGTGGGGCGGCCATTGCCACCTCGATCTCCTGGCTGATGGCCATGCTGGTCAGCCTCTATATATTGCGCCATCGGGAAGGCTTGCTGTTGTGGCGCCTGTCGCCCCGGCCACGGCTGCTGGCTCACTGGCGCGCCTTGCTGCACGTGGCCGTACCGGCCTCGTTTACCAACATGCTCAACCCGCTGGCCACTGCCGTGCTGATGACCATCTTCGCCGGATTAGGCACCGAGGTAGTGGCTGCCTATGGCGCCGCATCGAGAGTGGAAGCCTTGTTGCTTATCGTGATGATGGCGCTCTCTTCCGTGCTGGCCCCCTTCATTTCTCAAAACTGCGGAGCGGGCAACCCGGCCCGCGCCAAGGCGGCGCTCCAGTTCTGCATGCGCTTCGCCCTGCTGTTCCAGCTCGGCGTCTATGGATTGACCTGGCTGCTGGCACCGCTCATCGCCAACCTGTTCAGCGATCACCCGCAGGTGGTGCGCCTCATCATCCTTTATCTACACCTGGTGCCCATAGGTTACGGCTTCCAGGGCATGGTGATGCTGCTGGCCTCGGCGCTCAATGGTGTCAGGGCCTCGAGTGTATCTTTTCTGTTCAACGGGTTGCGACTGTTTGTCTTCTTGGTGCCAGGGGCTTGGCTGGGGGCTGAACTGGGTGGGGAACAGGGAATATATCTGGGGATACTGCTGGCCAATCTGGCGGCGGGCACACTGGCCTGGTGGTATGCCCACCACCGCTTCGAGCGACTGTGCCATCAGGGCAAACCCTGACAGGCACAGCACCCATACTGCGGTTTATTCTTTACGTTCAAATTCGCCCTCTATGGTGGTCCCACCACGATTGGCGCCGCCCGGCGGTTCCTCGTCCTCGCCAGGACGCGCCTCAAATGGAGGCCGCTGTGCCTGAAAACCGCCCATCTGCATCCTGAACTGGCCGCTGCCCACCAGCTTGTCGGCCAGCCTGTTGCGCAGCCAGGGCAGCAGCAGCAGGATACCGAAGAAATCGGTCACAAAACCCGGGATGATCAGCAGCAAGCCAGCCAGCGCCAGCATCATGCCCCCCATCACCTCTCGACCCGGCATCTCGCCCTGCTGCATCTTTTGCTGCGCATTGAGCAGGGTCTTGATGCCTTCACTGCGCACCAGCGATGACCCGATCACGGCGGCCAGTACCAATAAGCCGACGGTTGGCAAGGCGCCCATCACGGAGCCCACTTCGATCATCACGGTTAGCTCGAGCAGCACCAGACCAATCAACAACAGAAATAACTTGCCCATAACAACCTCAGTGCGGGTGAACTTGAATGAATCTCAGGTCTGTTGCAGCCAACGAAATAATGTTGCTGCCAACTCACCATGATATAGCTCCTTGAGAATTAAAATGGGGGTATCCCCTCGTTTTTCAAGTCTGAAGGGTGACAGCGCGCCGGTTCTTCAGAAAAAACGGCCAAGTGGACTGTGATTGAACACCTTGTTCTGTCAAAGTAAATCGTTCGATTGCAATCTCAGTTTAATGACCACAATTTATTTGAGGCTGTCTCAAATTTAGTGATCCAAGTCTAATATTAGATACCTCAATTGAGGTAATGTAGACACCAGTAATTATAGGGGGCAAAAAAGCCTCCACCTGCCCCACTCGATGTGTGGTGCTTCAGGATGAGCCGTGCGTAAGGAACTCGCGACCACTCGGTGAGGATCGTTTCCATTAATCTGATTTCTGAGGCATTACAATGAGCGACATCAAGAACGTCCGCATTGAAGAAGACCTGCTGGGCACCAAAGAAGTTTCCAATCATTTCTACTACGGTGTGCACACCCTGCGCGCTGTCGAGAACTTCAAGATCAGCTCTCAGAAGATTTCTGACGTTCCGGAATTCGTCCGCGGCATGGTACTGACCAAGAAGGCCGCCGCCATGGCGAACGGCGAACTGGGTACCATTCGTCCTGAAATTGCTGACAAGATCGTAGAAGCCTGCGACCTGATGCTGAACACCGGCAAATGCTTCGACCAGTTCCCGGTCGACGTGTATCAAGGTGGTGCCGGCACCTCCGTCAACATGAACACCAACGAAGTACTGGCCAACATCGCCCTCGAGATCATGGGTCTGGCGAAAGGCCGCTACGATGTCATCAACCCGAACGACCACGTCAACAAGTGCCAGTCCACCAACGACGCCTACCCCACCGGTTTCCGCGTTGCCGTGGTAAACAGCACAGACACCACGCTGCACGCACTGGAAGCGCTGATCGCCGCCTTCTATGACAAGGCCAAGGAGTTCAAGAGCATTCTGAAGATGGGTCGTACCCAGCTGCAGGACGCAGTTCCCATGACCCTGGGTCAAGAATTCCACGCCTTCGCCGTCACCCTGCGTGAAGAGATCAAGTCCATCAAGCGTTGCCAGGAGCTGCTGCTGGAAGTGAACCTGGGCGCGACCGCGATCGGTACCGGCCTGAACACCCCGCCCGAGTACTCAGCCTTGGCCATCAAGCGACTGGCCGAGATCACAGGTCGTGCCTATGTGCCGGCAGAAGACTTGATAGAAGCTACTTCAGACTGCGGCGCCTACGTGATGCTGCACGGCGCCATCAAGCGTCTGGCCATGAAAATGTCCAAGATCTGTAACGATCTGCGTCTGCTCTCCTCCGGCCCGCGCACCGCACTCAAAGAGATCAACCTGCCGGAAATGCAGGCGGGTTCCTCCATCATGCCGGCCAAGGTCAACCCGGTTATCCCGGAAGTGGTCAACCAGAGCTGCTTCAAGGTATTCGGTAACGACGTCACCATCACCTTCGCCGCCGAAGCGGGTCAGCTGCAGCTAAACGTCATGGAGCCGGTGATTGGCCAGGCCATGTTCGAATCCCTTAGCCTGATGGAAAAAGCCTGTATCTCCCTGCGCGAGAAGTGCGTCGAAGGCATCACTGCCAACCCGGAAATCTGCATGAACCACGTGCTGAATTCCATCGGCATCGTGACCTACCTGAACCCCTTCATCGGCCACCACGAAGGGGATATCGTCGGCAAGATCTGTGCCCAGACCGGCAAGAACGTCCGTGAGGTCGTGCTGGAACGCGGCCTGCTGACCGCAGAGCAGCTGGATGAAATTCTCTCCATCGAGAACCTGATGAACCCGCAATACAAAGCCAAGCGCTACACCCGCGAAGCCAACGTATAAGCGAGCAAATGGGCCGGGTTTATCCCGGCCCATAAAGTCAGTTCCCGATAGGTCTTGCCCAGCCCCATCGGGAATTGGCTTTTCTGCCAAATAAAACCTAAAAAAACTGGAAAATGGAGTGTTCACTATGATTGTTATCGAGTTACTTGTGGTGCTCGCCGCTATCTATCTGGGTGCCCGGATAGGCAGTATCGGTATCGGCTTTGCCGGTGGTCTGGGTGTGCTGGTGCTGACCTGGGGCCTGGGGGTAGCAATTCCTGGCGACCAACTGGTCACCTTCATCCCTTGGGACGTGATCATGATCATCGCGTCCGTCATCTGTGCCATTGCCTGTATGCAACTGGCGGGAGGCATGGACTACCTGGTGTCGCTGGCAGAAAAAGCCTTGCGCAAAAATCCCAAGTACATCACCTTCGCCGCCCCGATCGTGACCTATCTGATGACCATGCTGGCCGGTACCGGTCACACCGCCTTCTCCACCCTGCCGGTGATCGCCGAAGTGGCCAAGGAGCAGGGCATTCGTCCTTCCCGTCCGCTCTCCATCGCGGTTGTTGCCTCCCAGATCGCCATCACCGCCTCCCCAATCTCCGCGGCCGTGGTTGCTTTCTCCGGCATGCTGGAGCCGTTCGGTATTGACTACCTGACCCTGCTGGCCATCTGCATTCCCTCCACCTTCATTGCCTGTATCCTGGGCGCCTTCATTGCCAACCTGATGGGCAAACCGCTGGAGCAGGATGAAGTCTATCTGGAGCGTAAAGCCAAGGGACTGATCAAGCTGCGCGGCACCACCAAGCTGGAGCTGAAGCCTTACGCCAAGGTTTCTGTATGGATCTTCATCTCCGCCATCGTAGCGGTCATGGCCTATGCCACCGCCATCTCAGGTAAAGTGGGCCTGATCACCAACCCGCCGATCCCCCGTGACGGAGCCATCATGGGCATCATGCTGGCCGCTGCCACCATCATGACCCTGGTCTGCAAACTGGATGCCACTCAAGTGACCAACATGCCGACCTTCAAATCCGGTATGTCCGCCTGTATCTGCGTACTGGGTGTGGCCTGGCTGGGCAACGTCTTCGTGAAAAGCAACATGGACACCATACAGCTGATCGCCGGTGACCTGCTGAACCAGTACTCCTGGCTGCTGGCCGTTGTGCTGTTCTTCGCCGCCATGCTGCTCTACTCACAAGGCGCCACCACCAAGGCCCTGATGCCGGCTGCGCTGGCACTGGGTGTCAGCCCGCTGACCGCCATCGCCTCTTTCGCAGCCGTGAGCGCCCTGTTCGTACTGCCGACCTACCCGACCCTGCTGGCCGCGGTCGAGATGGACGACACCGGCTCGACCCGTATCGGCAAGGCCGTGTTCAACCACCCCTTCTTCATCCCCGGCACTGCGACCATCGCTTTCGCCGTGGCATTGGGCTTCTTCTTTGGCGGCATGATACTCTGATCAGCATTTCATGCTAAAAACCCTCAAACGGCCCGCTTTGGGCCGTTTTTTATGCCTGGCTTTTGCGTCTAATCATTAATTAATCCTTATGCACTTCAGTTTCTATCAAGGTTCGCAGATCTACTCTGGGCATCGGAACAGAAACCGATCAACAGGGCCAGCACAGGCCCGACAGTGTTTACACCAGAGGAACGAACAATGAAAAAGACAGCATTGACTATGGCCATCTCCAGCGTGCTGCTGGCCGGTGGTGCGCAAGCCGCTACCGTCTATGACCAGAACGACACCAAACTCGAGATTGGTGGCCGTGCTCAAGGCATGTACTACGGTACCGATGACAACGGCTCCGAAGGTGATCAGAGCTACTTCCGTCTGCACGTTGCCGGCGAAACCAAGATAGATAGCGAACTCAAAGCATTCGGCTTCGCTGAATACAACCTGCCGGTCTCCGGTTCTGACAACGACGAACTGCGTTATGCCTACGCCGGCATCAAGCACGATCGTTTCGGTGCCTTCAGCTATGGCCGTCAGGATGGTCTGTTCACCAAAGCCGTGAACAACTACACCGACGTGCTGGCTGAGTGGGGCGGTGACGGCCTGGGTAAAGATACCGAAGTATTCGGCACCGGCCGCACCAACGGCCTGGCCCAGTACATCTATACCTATCAGGGCCTGACCCTGGGTGCCCAGTTCACCGGTAACAACGATCCGCAGAACGCTGATCGCTCCAACCGCGTTGGCCCGAACAGCACCTGGAATCCGAAGGGTTCTTCCGAAGGTTTCGCCGTGTCTGCCAACTATGACTTCGACATGGGCCTGAGCCTGGGTACCGCCTACAACCAGGCTGGCAAGACCGACGAGCAAGTAGCCAATGCCGCTTTCGGTGGCGATCGCGATGCCAAGCTGTATGGCGTGGGTGCCAAGTACGCAGTCGGTGACCTCTACCTGGCTGCGACCTACTCCCACGGTGAAGACCACCTGTTCGTCAACAACGGCTATGCCGAGAAGATGGATGGCTACGAAGCCGTAGCCCAATACACCATCGGCAAGTTCAAGCCGTCTCTGGCCTACCTGCGTACCGACGTGAAAGACAACGCCCGTGGCATCGACGAGACCGCTACCGAATATGTTTCCATCGGTGCCTGGTACAACTTCACCGACAACTTCAATGCCTATGTTGATTACAAAATCAACCTGTTGGACGAAGTGGGATCTACCAGCATGAATACTCTGGGCAAGAACACCGACGACGTGGTCGCCGTGGCCCTGCAGTACAACTTCTAAGCCGTTCCTGAATTGCCTACTGTATTGTTACCGGCCGCCCTGCGGCCGGTTTTTGATTGCCCGTCAGATATTAATCCGCGCCAGACTCGGCTCGCGGTGAAAGCAGTTCACCAGCAGCAGCAAGGTCGTCACGCCGACCGTCCCCAGCACCAGCCAGGGTAACCAAGGCTGCCCCTGAGCATTGGCGTAGTCATGCAAGGCTCCGCCCCCCACGTATCCCGTCATGCCACCGAGCGCCAGCCCCAACCGGCTGAAGCCCATGTAACTGCCACGTGCCCCCGGCTGCGCCAACTTGGTCATGAGGGTCTCCCGCGCCGGCTCGGCGATGACGATCCCCAGGTAGAAGCAGGCCAGCAGCATGAAGACCGCTGGCAGCGTGGTCGCAAACGCCACCAGCCCTATGCCGGCCGTCATCAGCAACACGCCCGCCATCAGCCGAATCTCCAGCTTGAGGTGCTTCTCGCCATAGCGGGCAAGAGGGTACAGCAGCGCCAGCGAGATGGCAGTTTCCAGGGTATACATCCAGCCCACCGCAGTGGTGCTGCCCGCCATCTGTTTCACCAGAATGGGGAAGATCAGCATGACCTGTACCCAGAGTGCGTAGTAACCACTCAGGATCAGCACCAGCCGGCAGAAGGCCTTGTCCGCCAACACCTGGCCGAGACCGGCCCGGATCGGCGTCGGCCGCAGCGAGAGCTTGTAGGGCGGCAGGATCAGCAGGTTGCACAGGGCCGCACAGACAAACAGGCCAGCCCCCAGCAGGCAGACGTACTCGAAGTCGAAGTTGAGCAACCAGCTGCCGAGCAGCGCTCCCACCACGGCGCCGGCGCTCTCCAGCATCATCAGCAAGGAGATGTAGCGACCCCGTTGACGCGGACGAGTGAACTTGATCACCAGGGCGGCCCGGGGGGGATCGAACAGACAGCCGCCCAGCCCCGAGATGATGCAGGAGAGGATCAGGTCAAGCCCGCTCTGGGCATAGGCCAGACTGGCAAAACCCGCGGCCCGCAACAGCATGCCCCCCACTATGAGTGGCCGGGCACCAAACTTGTCTGCCAACGATCCCCCAAGCACCCCCAACCCCTGCTGGGTCAGCTGACGCAGCCCCAGCGCCAGACCAACCACCCCGGCCGCCCAGCCAAGC
>NZ_CAWNYS010000398.1:0-1175 GCF_963878295.1 Aeromonas sp. HMWF014
GTCCAGCGGTAGAAGGTGCGTGCCAGCTGATCGGCGATGCCCTGTACCCTGAGCTCAGGCGGGACGAAGGTGCTGTAGGCATCAATGGTCTTGGCATCGAGCCGCCGGTAACGCAGCCTGGACTCCTTGCCGTCCACCACGCAGATGAATTGTTGCTGGTTGGCCTGATGAATGATCTCGCTCATGCTTGCTCCTCGATACGGGGAATGGGGTTATCTGACCACGTTGGCAGCCCTTTGCCAACTGCGCGGGCTCGCTTACACTGCGAGCCCGACCGGGTGCATACCCGCTAGCCAAGGTATAGAACAGTTAACAGAGGATGGATCCCGTTATGGCCTTCGCCACACTGGAAGATCTGATTGGCAATACCCCCCTGCTGGCGCTGCGCCGCATCAATCCCTGGCCCGAGGTCACCCTGCTGGTGAAGCTGGAGGGCAACAATCCCGCCGGTTCGGTCAAGGACAGGCCGGCGCTGAACCTCATCAAGAGCGCCGAAGCGAGCGGTCGCTTGCAGCCGGGGGCCCGGCTCATCGAGGCGACTTCCGGCAACACCGGTATCGCCTTGGCCATGGTGGCGGCGGCGCGGGGCTACCGGATGCGGCTCATCATGCCGCGCACCATGAGCCAGGAGCGACGCGATGCCATGCAGGCCTATGGGGCCGAGCTGGTGCTGGTGGAGGACGGCATGGAAGCCGCGCGGGATCTGGCACTGGCCATGCAGGCACGGGGTGAGGGGCTGGTGCTCGATCAGTTCAACAACCCGGCCAACCCGGATGCCCACTATCAATCGACCGGCCCCGAGATCTGGCGCCAGAGCGAGGGGGCAGTCACTCACTTCGTCTCGGCCATGGGCACCACTGGCACCATAATGGGTGTTTCCCGCTATCTGAAGGAGCAGAATCCGGCGGTACAGGTGATTGGCCTGCAACCGGCACAGGGGAGCCAGATCCCGGGGATCCGCCGCTGGCCCGCCGCCTATCAGCCCGCCATTTTCGAGCCACAAAGGGTCGATCGGGTGCTGGACGTGACGCAAGAGGAGGCGCTGGTCATGATGCGCCGGCTGGCGCGGGAGGAGGGGATCTGCTGCGGGGTCAGCTCGGGCGGCGCCGTGGCCGGTGCCCTGCGGGTGGCGGCAGAGATCAAGCGGGGGGTGGTGGTGGTCATCATCTGTGATC
>NZ_CAWNYS010000399.1:0-4401 GCF_963878295.1 Aeromonas sp. HMWF014
TCACACATCAGAAGGATCGGTCAATGGATCCTTAACTGATCGGCATTATCCGTGCAGGACCCCTTTTTTGATCGGGACGACTCGTCCTTACTAGATGAGGAACAGGGTCGCCAGCCCGAGGAAGATGAAGAAGCCGCCGGTATCCGTGATGGCGGTGATCATCACGCTGGCACCGATCGCCGGATCCCGGCCGAGACGTGACATCGTCATGGGGATGATGACCCCCATCAGGGCGGCGACCAGCAGGTTGATCATCATGGCCAGCGTCATTACGGCGCCCAGTGCGGCATCCTGATAGAGGGCATAGGTGGCCAGCCCCATGGTGCCGCCCCACACCAGGCCGTTGATAAGTGCCACCCCCAGTTCGCGCCACAGCAGGAAGGAGACGTTGCCAGCCTGGATGTGCTGCAGCGCCAGCGCCCGCACTATCATGGTGATGGTCTGGTTGCCTGTGTTGCCGCCGATCCCCGCGACTATGGGCATCAGGGCCGCCAGCGCCACCAGTTGCGATATGGTGTGCTCGAACAGACCTATGACCCGGGAGGCCACGAAGGCGGTACAGAGGTTGATGGCGAGCCAGGCCCAGCGGGTCTTGACCGCTTTGCTGACCGGGGCGAATACGTCTTCATCTTCGCTGATCCCCCCCATGCGGCGCAGATCTGTGTCGCTCTCCTCATACACCAGATCCACCACCTCGGCGACGGTGAGGCGGCCCATCAGCTTGCCGCGTGCGTCCACCACGGCGGCGGAGACCAGGTCATCCCGCTCGAAGGTGCGGGCCGCGGCCTCGTCGTTGTCCTCCGGATCGAAGGTGACCGGATCCCGTTCCATCACCTCGGCGACCAGGGTTGCCGGCTTGTGCAGCAGCACTGTGGTGAGCGGCAGCTCCCCCTGCAGTCGGTTGCGCCTGTCGATGACGAACAGCTTGTCGGTGTTGACGGGGATCTTGCCACGCAGGCGCAGGTAGCGCTGCACGGTCGCCAGACTCACCTCGGCGCGCACCGTGATGAGCTCGAAGTCCATCATGGTGCCGACCGTGTGCTTGCCGTAGCGGATCACCTCTCTCACCTGATCGCGCTGGGGAGGTGCCATGGAGGTGAGCAGTCGGCCCATCAGGTTGCGGGGCAGATATTGGCCGAGGTAGATCTGATCGTCTATGTCTAGGGTGCGCAGGGCGTGCAGCAGCGCCTTGTCGCTCATGCCGCTGATCAGGCTGTCCCACACTGTCTCCGAGGCCTCGACCAGAACCTGGCCATGCTTCGCCTCATCCACCAGTTGCCACAGCACGTGGCGCTCGTCCGGTGGCAGGGATTCCAGCGCATCGGCGATATCTGCGGCGGGCAGGCGGTTGACCAGATTGGTGATCTCGCTGGTCTGGTCGCGTAGCTCGGCATCCTGTACCGCCTGCGGATCCAGCAGGCTGTCGGTGAGGGCATCATCGACCAGCAGTAGGGTGAGAATGCGCGATCTGTCTTGTTCACGCTGCTTGGCGCTGTTCTTGACGGGGAGAGACATGACACAGAATTCCTGAATTCGGTTGGCCGGATGACCTTCCCTATAGGATACCAGACTCAAAACAAGAGGTTATGACCATGAATGCGGTAAGTGCGGATAAAAAACTGCCACCATGATGGTGACGGTCTCAATGGCGAGTCTGACGGCGGGCTCAGGCCAGTGCAGCGCCCCTGTCTGGCCGGATGAGGGTGGTCAGACTCGGGAGCCTGTTTGCCACTTTGGTGGGAATGCCCAATCTGGCAGCCGGGATGCAGTGCGGGCAGCGACGTGAGACTGAAATGGCATAAAAAAACGCCTCCACAGGGGGAGGCGTCTTGGTTCGGAAGGGTGCTGCGCTTGTGCTTACAGGATGAAGCGGCTCAGATCCTCGTCCTCGATCAGCGCCCCGAGGTGGGCGTTGACGTAGTCGGTATCGATGACAAAGGTCTCGCCTGACTTCTCGGAGGCATCATAGGAGATGTCTTCCATCAGCCGCTCCATGACGGTGTGCAGGCGGCGGGCACCTATGTTCTCGGTGCGCTCGTTGACCTGCCAGGCCGCTTCGGCCAGACGGCGGATACCATCTTTGGTGAACTCGATCTTGACCCCTTCGGTGCCCATCAGCGCCTGGTACTGATCGGTGAGCGAGGCGTTCGGCTCGGTCAGGATGCGCTCGAAGTCGTCTGTGGTGAGCGCGGTCAGCTCGACCCGGATGGGCAGGCGACCTTGCAGCTCGGGGATGAGATCGGACGGGCGGGCCACCTGAAAGGCACCGGAGGCGACAAACAGTATGTGGTCTGTCTTGACCATGCCGTGCTTGGTGCTGACCGTGCAGCCCTCTACCAGCGGCAGCAGGTCGCGCTGTACCCCCTCGCGGGAGACATCGGGGCCCGAGCTCTCGCCGCGTTTGCAGATCTTGTCGATCTCGTCGAGGAAGACGATGCCGTTGTTCTCGACCGCTGCAATCGCCTTCTGCTTCAACTCTTCCGGATTGACCAGACGGGCCGCTTCCTCTTCGATCAGCACCTTCATGGCCTCTTTGACCTTGATCCTGCGCTTCTTCTTCTGGTTCTGACCCAGGTTCTGGAACAGCCCCTGTAACTGGCTTGCCATCTCTTCCATGCCCGGGGGGGTCATGATGTCGACACCCATGGGACTGGCTGACAGCTCGAGTTCGATCTCCTTGTCATTCAGCTGGCCTTCTCGCAGCTTCTTGCGGAAGATCTGGCGGGTGTTGGAGTTGTCTGCCTTCTCCTCCTCGCCCCAGCTGTTGCGCGGGTTGGGCAGCAGGGCGTCGAGGATGCGCTCCTCGGCGGCTTCCTCGGCGCGGTATTTCATCTTCTCCATCTCGGTCTCGCGCACCAGCTTGATGGCGACGTCGGTCAGATCGCGGATGATGCTGTCCACTTCCTTACCCACATAGCCCACCTCGGTGAACTTGGTCGCTTCCACCTTGATGAAGGGGGCGTTGGCCAACTTGGCCAGACGACGGGCGATCTCGGTCTTGCCGACCCCGGTCGGGCCTATCATCAGGATGTTTTTCGGGGTCACTTCATGACGCATCTCTTCATCGAGCTGCATCCGGCGCCAGCGGTTGCGCAGGGCAACGGCAACGGCGCGCTTGGCATCGGCCTGACCAATGATGTGTCGGTCCAGCTCGTGGACGATTTCTCTCGGGGTCATCTCGGACATGATGGAGTTCCTGTATCCGGGGCGGGCAGGACCCACCCCTTGGAGAATGGGTTACGTGGCTGGCTTATTTAGCAGAATAGTTCAGCACTTCAATGGTGTGGTGACCATTGGTGAAGACGCAGATGTCGCCCGCAATCTTGAGGGACTTCTCGACGATGGTCTTGGCATCCAGCTCGGTGTTTTCCAGCAGCGCGATGGCGGCGGACTGGGCGAAGTTGCCACCCGAGCCGATGGCGATCAGGTCATGCTCCGGCTGCACCACATCACCGTTGCCGGTGATGATGAAGGATTTGTTTTCATCGGCGACCGCCAGCAGGGCCTCGAGACGGCGCAGGGCGCGATCGGTGCGCCAATCTTTGGCCAGCGCCACGGCGGCGCGCTCCAGATTACCCTGATGGGCCTGCAGTTTTGCTTCGAAACGCTCGAGCAGGGTGAAGGCGTCAGCGGTGCCGCCAGCGAAACCGGCCAGCACCTTGCCGTTATAGAGACGATGGACCTTGCGGGCGTTGCCCTTCATGACGGTGTTGCCAAGAGAGACTTGGCCATCGCCACCGATGACGACCTGACCGTTGCGGCGAACTGAAACTATGGTAGTCACTTTACTTACCTCGCTTGAGCCGAATAACGGCCAGACTGTGCATGGCAAGAAAGATGGGGATGGCAAGCGGGTTTTTCAAGCCTGTTGTTTGGCGGGACAACACGGGGCGGGACAGGTGCAGTGGCGAGTGGCATTAAAAGAAACAGGGCCGGGTGTTGCTACCCGGCCCTGATCACTCATCCGCTGGCGGTGGTCATCCCTTTTTGGGGATGCAGCCGCTGATGCCGGCGCTTTGCAGCTTGCGGTTGGCCGCATCGACGGCCGCCTTGCCGCTAAAGGGACCCACCATCACCTTGTAGACGGTGCCATTGTCGCCATTTACCATCTGCAGGCTGGAGGAGAGGCCAGCGCCAAAGGCGATACGCGCCTTGAGCGACTCGGCAGAATCCTGCGAGCGCAGCGCGGCACATTGCATCATGTAGCGACCGCTGTCGGCCGCCGCCTGAGCCCTGGTGGTCTCGGCCCGTTCCCGTTCCAGCTCGGCCCGCAGTTCACGCTCGATCTGTTCCCGCTCAGCTTGGCGGTCGATCACCTGCACCTGGGCTGTGGCCACGGGGGCGGGCTTGGCGGGTTGAACCGGTTGCGGCTTGTAAGGCTGCACCTGACCTATGGGGGTG
>NZ_CAWNYS010000400.1:0-1387 GCF_963878295.1 Aeromonas sp. HMWF014
AAAAGGGGGGGCGGGGGCGAATGGCTGTGTGCTGGTCAGAGGGGTAGCCTGTGTCAGAGCCGCGTGGCGTGAACTGTAACTATGGGTTTCTTTTGTGCCTCAAATGGAAATCACAGGTTTGCTTTTACTACACCGTATAAAAGAGTGTGATAAAATCCGGAACTGAATTTTTCAGGTTTTGAGAGTCGATACAGATGAAGATCACCCTGCCCGAGTTTGAAAAAGCCCGCGTTCTGGTCGTTGGCGATGTCATGTTGGACCGCTATTGGCATGGCCCCACCGGCCGGATCTCGCCCGAGGCCCCGGTGCCGGTGGTCAAGGTTGAACACATTGAGGAGCGCCCGGGTGGCGCTGCCAACGTGGCCCTCAACTCTGCCGCACTGGGCGCTCACGCCGTGCTGCTGGGCCTGACCGGTCAGGATGAGGCCGCCGATGCTCTGGCTGGCCAGATGGCTGGCGTCAAGGTCGCCTGTGATTTCGTGCGTCTGGCCGACTATCCGACCATCACCAAGCTGCGGGTGCTTTCCCGCAACCAGCAACTGCTGCGCCTCGACTTCGAGGAGGCGTTCCATGATGTCGATTCCACTCTGCTGATGCACAAGGTGGAGCAGGCGCTGCCTAACTGCGACGTGATGATCCTCTCCGACTACGGTAAGGGTGCCCTCAACGATGTACCCGGCATGATCCAGCGTGCTCGCGCCGCTGGTATTCCCGTCCTGGTCGACCCCAAGGGGACCGAGTTTGAGAAGTATCGCGGCGCCACCCTGCTGACTCCCAACATGTCCGAGTTCGAGGCTGTGGTGGGCAAGGTGAAAGGTGAAGAGGATCTGGTTGCCAAGGGACTGGCGCTGGTCAAGCGTTTCGAGCTGGAGGCCCTGCTGGTCACCCGTTCTGAAAACGGCATGACCCTGATCCGCGAAGGTCAGCCAGAGCTGCACCTGCCGGCCCTAGCCCAAGAGGTCTACGACGTGACCGGTGCCGGTGATACTGTCATCTCCACCCTGGCCACCTCGCTGGCCGCCGGCATGAGCCTGGAAGAGGCGTGTGCCTTGGCCAACACCGCCGCCGGTATAGTGGTCGGCAAGCTGGGTACTTCCACCGTCAGCCCGGTCGAGCTTGCCAATGCGCTTTACACCGAGCAGGAGACTGGCTTTGGTGTCATGTCAGAGGCTCAGCTCAAGGTTGCCGTGCAGGCTGCCCGCTTGCGTGGGGAGAAGGTGGTGATGACCAACGGCTGTTTCGACATACTGCACGCTGGTCACGTTTCCTACCTCGCCAATGCCGGCAAGCTGGGGGATCGCCTGATAGTGGCGGTCAATACCGATGACTCCGTCCGTCGCCTGAAAGGGCCGGGTCGCCCGGTCAATTCGACCGACCGCCGCATGGC
>NZ_CAWNYS010000401.1:0-1223 GCF_963878295.1 Aeromonas sp. HMWF014
GCCTGATGCTGAGCGACAAGCTGGTGGAGCGGCTCACCATGCTGGGCGCCATGCTGGATGAAGAGCAACGCATCAACAACAAGCTGGCCTATCCGCTCACCCGCTTGCTCTCCGTCATCACCACTGAGGGGGATGACGCCTGGCACTCCCTGCAACAGGAGTGGCTGCAGGAGGTGGAGTGTCCGGCCGAACTGTTGACCCCGCTGCGGGATTATCAGAAGGATGGGGTACGCTGGCTGGCGACCCTGGCGCATCATGGCTTTGGCGCCTGTCTGGCCGATGACATGGGTCTGGGCAAGACCCTGCAGGCGCTCATCGTGCTGCGCATGCGTCAGCACCTGGGGCCGGCGCTGGTGGTGGTGCCAAAGTCAGTGGTCACCAACTGGCAGGAAGAGGTGGTGCGCTTCGCCCCCGAACTCGAGGTGGTGGTGTTCGAAAATCCCTCCGAGCGAGAAGGGGTGATCCGCGATGCCAAGGCCGGCCAGATTATCCTGATCAACTACGGCATGCTCGGCAGTCTGGCGGAGGCGCTCAAGTCCCGCCGCTGGTCGAGCATGGTGCTGGATGAGGCGCAGCAGATCAAGAATGCCGGCACCCAGCGCGCCAAGCTGCTGTTCCAGCTCGAAGGGGATTTTCGCCTTGCCCTCTCCGGCACGCCCATCGAGAACCACCTTGGGGAGCTGTGGAGCCTGTTTACCTTTATCAACCCGGGTCTGCTCGGCAGCCTGGGCGAGTTCAAGCGCCGCTTCGGCAAGGCGGTGAAGGATCCCCAGCACATGGCGCTGCTGCGGGCGGTGATCAGCCCCTTCATCCTGCGCCGTCTCAAGCAGCAGGTGCTGACCGAGTTGCCGGACAAGACCGAGATCATTCATCACATCAGCCTCTCTCCCGAGGAACGCCAGCTGTATGAGGCAACCCGGCGCGAGGTGGTGCAGCAGGTGCAAAGTGCCGATGGCCGCGCCCTGATGCACGTGCTGAGCGGCCTGACCCGGCTGCGCCGGCTCTGCTGCTCCCCCGAGCTGGTGATGCCCGAGTGGTCCCAGACCAGCAGCAAGCTGGACGAGGCGATGGCCTTGCTGGACGAAGCGATCGGCAATGGTCATCGGGTGCTGGTGTTCAGCCAGTTCGTCGATCTGCTGAGCCTGCTGCGCGGGCGCATTGAACAGAAGAAATGGGATTACTGCTATCTGGATGGCGGCTGCTCCGCCAAGTCCCGCCAGGAG
>NZ_CAWNYS010000401.1:1233-6209 GCF_963878295.1 Aeromonas sp. HMWF014
TTCCGGCACGAGCCGGTGCCGCTGTTCCTCATCAGCCTCAAGGCGGGGGGCACCGGCCTCAACCTGACCCAGGCCGATACCGTGCTGCACCTGGATCCCTGGTGGAACCCGGCGGTGGAAGATCAGGCGAGCGATCGGGCCCACCGCATGGGGCAGACCCAGCCGGTCACTGTCTATCGGCTGGTGTGCGAGCAGACGGTGGAGGAGAAGATCGTCGCCCTGCACGACGAGAAGCGGGCGCTGGCCGATGGCCTGCTGAGCGGCCAGTCCGAAGTGCGCGGGCTGGATGTGGAGAGCCTGCGCGCCCTGCTGATGGGCTGAGCAGGCTGACGCCGTGTACAAGGGGGGATCGCCAGCAGGCGATCCCCCCTTCGTTTATGGCTGTGCCTGTGCAGGCGTGCCCGTCAAAGAGGCCAGGCCAGCGGCGGCGATGAATTGGCATCTAGCGGTGCCATTTGGAGATCATTTGCAAGGAGAGTCTGCTGACCCACGGCTACCCCTGATAGAGGTAGAGATGCAGCCGCTCTATGATGGGCTCACCGCCAATCTTGCGATCCCGCCGCGCTTGCCGCAGCTTGGGCGGGTAGTGGCCAAGGTGGGTGACGCCGGGCTGGGTGTCCGAGCAGAGCAGCAGGGGCAGGCTCGCCTTGAGCTGCTGCTTGCGGGGTTCCCGGTCCTGCCAGAGCAGGTTGATCATGGGGTGGGTCTTGACCGGTCGCCGGATCCTGAGCTCGGCATCGGCAGGCAGGCGGCGAAGGTCATAGACCTCCTGATCCACCATCTTGCTCCACTCCTCGTTGTTGGAGAGCGCCGGTATGTAGCGGCGGCTGCGCTCCAGCATCTCCAGCACCTGCTCCCGGCTGAGGCGATTGATGCTCTGCTTGTCGGCCCAGGTAAAGCCGAGAGAATGCAGCTCTCCCTCCAGCAGAGTCAGCTTGCGGTAGACCTGCAGGGTGATCACCCCGGGCAGGGCCCTGTGTACCAGCTCGAACTTCTCATCGCGCCCGCCGGCCTGTTGCACCAATGTCTTGAAAGCGAGTTTGTGGGCGTTGATCTCGTCTATCAGTGGGCGCAGCTGGCTGGCACTGGCGGCAGAGAAGCGCAGCCAGCCCGGCAGGCGGTGGGTAGCCTTGGTGGAGCAGCCGGGGCGAGCGCTGTGATCCTGATAGGCCACCAGGGTGGCCGCCAGCGCTTCCTCTCCGCCCAGATAGCCCACGTCTATCTGCTCGATGGGCTCGTGCTCCTGCCCCTGGGGTACGGCGGGGAGGGGATAGACGTGGGCCTCCAGCAAGGGGAGCTGCTCCAGTTGTCGGGCCAGGTGGGCCAGCGCCTCTTCGAGCGCGTCCATCTGTTGACGCAGGGCGGCAGTCGGCGTAAATGTGTCCATCGGCATGTCCTGTGGTCGCCCCTGTCACATCCTCTAAAGAGAGTTGGCAGGGGGTTGGCTGAACTACTGTATAAATAACCATACCAGCATGCCGGAAGTGCGCCAAGCGCCTCCTTAGCGGTGTGCTTGGCGAGGGCGAAAAGCGATAGCCGTTTGAGAGTGTTTTTTTGTATCTATTTGTTAAATAAGGATCAATAAAAGATCTCTTGATTAACAACTGGATGTAAACCCCAGGTTGCCTTCCTCGCCTCGGGAGCCCGTGACTGCATAGGCAAGACAAGAAACTGCATAGTTAGAGACATGTCATACAGGAGAATATGCTGTTGCGCTTTCAGGTGGAATAAAATGGTTATTTAATATTTTAAAATCAATACTTTATGTTTTTTAGACTGACGATATTCACTATTAGCTTTACTAATGTGTTGTATCAAAATTCGTCAATTGAGTCGCCCGTTCCTCCTGACTAAGCTTTGCGCAACAAATTCGCACCCCGCGCAGACATCATCAAGAGGAGCCACATCATGGCCAACATGGCTTATACCGAGGTAGGTTACCAGCATTCCAGCCAATCGAATCTGGTTGCTCGCGTCAAAATGACAGTGCTGACCTGGCTGGAACGCAGCCGCAGCCGTCGCCAGCTCTCCGAGTTGCCCGAGTACCTGCTCAAGGACATCGGCCTGAACGAATCTGATCGCTATCAAGAGACCACCAAGCCGTTTTGGCGTGGTTGATCAGCCGGGCATGGATGCCTCGTTTTTCTGCTGATCCTGATCTTCCTCTGTCTACCGGCCTGATGCCGGTGCGTGAATGACTACCTGCCTGATATTTTCTCGTCCCTGTCGGTTGATCTCCTCTTCTCGCCGTTCCCTCGTTTACCCCATGCCTTGCCGACTTGTCGTTATCTGTCGCCATATTTGTATCCTTACTGTTTGAATTTGTTTAAAAACTGATTTTAAGCCCTCACGCCTTGCGTATAATCCGCCCATAGCGTTCTTGACAAAAGGGTGAGATGGATGATTCCCCAGCATGACTTTTTGGCCCTGACTCGTCGCCATGAGTGGCAGCTTGAGCCCTTCACATTTGACCTGCCTGGTGGCACCCGGGTGAGCGTGTGGGATACAGGAGTGCTCTGCCTGGAGCCTGCGAAAGGGGGTGATGGGCAGTCGGGGGGGCGCAAGGACATAGTGCTCTCTTGCGGCATTCACGGCAACGAAACCGCCCCCATCGAGATCTGCAACCAGTTGCTGACCCGGCTGCTCAGCGGTGAGCTCAGCGCCCGTCATCGTGTGCTGTTCCTGTTTGGCAACCCGGCCGCCATGAACCTGGGATTGCGGGAGGTGGAGGAGAACATGAACCGGCTCTTTTCCGGTGCCCACAGCAAGGGGGAGGGGCTGTGCAATCAGGAGCGCATTCGCGCCATGCGCCTCGAGCAGTATGTGAGCCGCTTCTTTGCCGATCCGGCCCGGCCCCGTTATCACTACGATCTGCACACCGCTATTCGGGGTTCACGCCACGAGAAGTTTGCTGTCTACCCCTTCCCTCATGAGCGGCCGCACAGCAGGGAGCAGGTGCAGTTCCTCGGTGCTTGCGGGGTGCGCACCATACTGCTCTCCAGCGGCCCCACCACCACCTTTAGCTATTACAGCTCGCACCAGCATGGTGCCCATGCCTTCACGGTGGAGCTGGGCAAGGTGCGCCCGTTTGGTGAGAACGACATGACCCGCTTCATCGAGACCCGTCAGGCCCTGCAGGAGCTGGTGACTCAGGATGAGGTGGTGCTCGAGCCCTGGCGCGCGGATGACTTCACCCTTTTTGCCATCGACCGGGTGATTAACAAGCAATCGGCCCAGTTTCGTTTCCTGTTTGCCAGCGATGTGGACAATTTCACCGAGTTTCCCCAGGGATTTGTGCTGGCTGAGGATGGGGCGCTGCGCTACACGGTAGAAAAGACGCGGGAGGCAGTGGTCTTCCCCAACGCCAATGTGGCCATAGGTCAGCGCACCGTGCTGCTGGTGGTACCGACCCGCTTGTGGGAGTGAACTGATCCTTTCCTGCGCCCGCCACCTGCGTACCGTGGGGCCGGTGGCATCCATTCCGTGGGATTGATCCCGCACTAGCCCGAAAAGGGAGCCCAAAGCGGCTCCCTTTCTCGTCTCTGCTCAGCCGAAAAGTTCAGTGTCTTTCTGAAATTAAAGAAGTTTCTACTGGTCTTACCTGGTTAAATTATGTTGCTCTTTGATTAACATGTTATTTACATTCTCAGGGTCACCTCATGGTGGTGACGTTAACAACGGCAAGGAGCCAGTTATGACCCATGTCGACATCCCTTTCCTTCGTTACCTCGATGAGGAAGGGCGCCCGGTCGCGACACTGCCGACCTGGCTGGACAAGGCGATACTGCACACCTTCTACCGCAATATGGTGATGGTGCGCAGCTATGACAAGAAAGCGATAGCGCTGCAGCGAACCGGCAAACTCGGCACGTTTCCCTCCCATCTGGGAGCCGAAGCGGTCGGGATAGGCGTCGGTCTTGCCATGCAGGAGCAGGATGTCTACGTGCCTTACTACCGGGACATGCCCACCCTCTACGTGCGGGGCGTGCCCATGGAGAAAAACCTGCAATATTGGGGCGGGGACGAACGGGGTTGTGTCTTTTACAAGGCCGATGGCGAGCTGTCGGAGGACCTACCCATCTGCGTGCCCATCGCTACCCAGATCACCCATGCTGCCGGCATAGCGGCGGCCTTCAAGTTGCGCAACCAGCCTCGCGTTGCCGTGGTCACCATAGGTGACGGCGGCACCTCCAAGGGTGACTTCTTGGAGGGGCTCAACTGCGCTGGAGTTTGGCATCTGCCCATGGTGATGATCATCAACAACAACCAGTGGGCCATTTCTGTGCCGCGCAAGTTGCAGTCGAGCGCCCCCACCCTGGCCCAGAAAGGGATGGGTGCCGGGGTGCGCAGCATTCAGGTTGACGGCAATGATGTGGTGGCCGTCTATGATGCCACCCGCATTGCCGTGGAGCGTGCGCGCGCCGGCAAGGGCCCGACCCTCATAGAGGCAATCAGCTATCGGCTGGGGGATCACACCACGGCCGACGATGCGACCCGTTATCGGGATGCCGCCGAAGTCGAGGCCGCCTGGGCCAAGGAGCCGGTCAAGCGGCTGCGCCAGTTCATGGCCGAGCAGGGCTGGTGGGATGAGCATCAGGAGCAGGCGCTGCTGGCCGAGGCGAGCCGGGAGGTTGATCGCGCCGTGGCTGCCTATGAAGGCACGGCCCCGCAGGCGCCGGAAACCCTGCTCGACTATCAATTTGCCGAGTTACCCAAGGATTATCGCGGGCAGCGCCAGCGCATCATTGCCAAGGGCATGCAGCGCCACGCTGGGGGGAACACTCATGATCGATGAGATGAGACTGCAGGATGCCATCAAGCCGGCGTGGTGTGGCGACATGGCACGCAATGGGAATGGGGAGGCAGCATGAGTGAAATGACACTGCTCGAGGCGATCAATCTGGCGCTGCATCACGAGATGGAGCATGACCCCGATGTGGTGGTGCTCGGTGAGGACGTGGGGGTCAACGGCGGGG
>NZ_CAWNYS010000401.1:6219-18221 GCF_963878295.1 Aeromonas sp. HMWF014
GCGGGTGATCGATACGCCGCTCGCCGAGGGGCTGATCGCCGGGGTGGCCGTCGGCATGGCGACCCAGGGGCTCAAGCCGGTGGCCGAGTTCCAGTTTCAGGGCTTCATCTTTCCCGGCATGGAGCAGATCATCTGCCAGGCAGCGCGGATGCGTAACCGCACCCGTGGCCGCCTCTCCTGTCCCATCGTTTACCGCTCTCCTTATGGCGCCGGCATCCACTCGCCGGAGCATCACAGCGAGAGCGTCGAAGCCCTGTTTGCCCATATTCCGGGGCTGCGGGTAGTGATTCCCTCCAGTCCGAGGCGGGCCTATGGCTTGCTGCTGTCGGCCATTCGCGACCCGGACCCCGTGATGTTCTTCGAGCCTGATCGTATCTATCGCTCCATGAAGTCGGATGTGGTGGATGACGGTGTCGGCCTGCCGCTGGACGTCTGCTTCACCCTGCGGCCGGGACGGGATATCACCATGGTTGCGTGGGGAGCCTGCATCCAGGAGGTGATGCGAGCAGCGAGCCTGCTGGCGGAACAGGATATCCAGTGTGAAGTGCTGGATCTCGCCACCATCAAACCCCTCGACATGGAGAGCATTCTGGCCTCGGTGCGCAAGACGGGCCGTCTGCTGGTGGTGCATGAGGCGTGCGGCAGCTTCGGCGTGGGCGCAGAGATAGTGGCGCGGGTCACCGAGGAGGCGTTGACCTCTCTCAAGGCGCCGCCAAGGCGCCTTACCGGGGTGGATGCCGCCGTGCCCTACTACCGCAACGAAGAGTATTACCTCATCACCGAGCAGGATATCGCGGACGCGGCTCATCAGCTGATGGAGAAGTGGCTATGAAATTTTTCAAATTACCGGATCTGGGCGAAGGCTTGGCCGAGGCCGAGATAGTCGAATGGAAGGTGAGTGCCGGCGATACAGTGAGTGTCGATCAGGTGCTGTTGTCGGTAGAAACCGCCAAGGCACTGGTGGATGTGCCCTCGCCGGTGGCGGGGGTGATCGCCAGGTTGTGCGGGCAGGAGGGCGACATACTCCACATCGGTGCGCCGCTGGTGGAGTTCGAAGGTGGCGAGGATGACGGCACTGTGGTTGGCAAGGTCAGTGCTCATCAACAGCATATTGAGGATCACTTCGTGGTGGGTGCCATAGCCCCAGGTGGCAGCCTGGTACAAGCCATGCCTGCCGTGCGCCTGCTGGCGCAAAAGTTGGGACTGGATATCGACCGGATCAAGGGCAGTGGCAGCGCCAGCATGGTGACAGAGCATGATGTGCAGGAGGCATTTGAGGCTCTTCAAGACAGCGGCAACGAATTCCTGAAGGGCTCGCGCCGTGCCATGGCCAAGGCGATGGAGCTCTCCCATCAGACAGTGGTGCCGGTCAGCATTACCGACGAAGTAGATCTGCGTCACTGGCAGCTGGATGAGGATGTGACGGTACGCCTCATCAAGGCCATCGGGGTCGCCTGTCGTGCCGAGCCCTCCATGAACGCCTGGTTTGACGGCGATACCCTCTCAAGGCGGCTGTTCAGCGAGGTCAACGTCGCCATCGCGGTGGACTCCCGGCATGGACTCTATGTGCCAGTGATGGAGAACGTGGCAGAGCGGGAGGGGGCGGACATCCGGCAGGGGCTGGATCGCATGATCGCCGATGTGAAAGCGCGTGCCGTGCCGCGGGAGATGCTGCAGGGAGCGACCATCACCCTCACCAACTTCGGTGCTATCGCCGGTCGCTATGCCAGCCCCATAGTGACGCCACCTCAGGTCGCCATCATTGGCGCCGGCAAGTTGTTCGAGAAGGTGGTGTTCATCAACGGAGAGGCTCGTCCGGTCAGGGCACTGCCATTGTCGATGACGTTTGACCACAGAGCTTGCACTGGCGGTGAGGCTGCACGCTTCCTCAAGATCCTGGTTCAGGCACTGGAAGCTCCCGCGCTATAAACCCTTGTGCCCTGCCGTCGGCAGGGCACAAATTTGTTTGCGTAATCCCCAAAGCCACGTATAATCTAAATCAGCTTGAAAGGGCGAAAGTTATGTCAATGAATATGATGTTTTACATCTTTTCCTGTTGTTCATAAGTTAATCCCGTTTTTGAGCTTTATCCGCTGAAAAGCATAAGTAATTATTTGAATACAGGTTATAGATATGTCTAACATGATCACCGGTACCGTTAAGTTTTTCAACGAAACCAAAGGTTTTGGCTTCATCCAGCAAGAAAACGGCCCGGACGTTTTCGTTCACTTCAGCGCTATCAGCGGTAACGGTTTCCGTACCCTGGCTGAAGGTCAGCGCGTACAGTTCTCTGTGACCCAAGGTCAGAAAGGCCCGCAGGCTGAGAACGTAACTGCTCTGTAATTCTTACAGAATTTAAGAAAGCCGTGGTGCCTCTGGTTCCACGGCTTTTTGTTTATAGGGGTTTTTTAGGCTTGTATCGACCTCACTTTCACCGTCCTCTCTCACCATGATCCCATCGCTTCTACTGGCCGCCAGCCTGCTCATGTCCGTCGACACTGAGGCACAGAATGCGTTTGCCACCGAAGCGAAAGCCGTGTGTCAGCAATTTGTACAAGTTCGCCTGGGAAGCATGAGCATACCCGATGAGATCAAGGCTCAGCCTTTGCCGAAACGGGAAGGTGAATGGATGGTCGATGGCAAAATAAAAGGACCCGAAGGTCCTTTGTTGTTTGCCTGTTTGTTGCGGCAGGGCTCACGCTGGGAGTTGCTCAACTTTTCACTCTGGGCCCCGCAGGCGATCAAAGCGGTTTGAGTGCGACGATCAGATGCTGCAGATGCTCAACCATGGTCATGCCAAAAGGAGTCAGGTAGCCGCCATCTTCTGCGCTGATGAGACCTTGCTGATGCAGGCGTACAGCCGCCTGGCACAGCTCGTCAGACATGTCACTGCGCAACTTGATCCCCAGGCTCATGTTGGCCGGATCAAAGCATGCCAGTATTTTCAAGTCGTTTACAAAGTCGTTAGAAATCTGGTCGATCCCAATCATGAATGCACTCCTTACGCTAAAGATGTATGCAAACTAGCATTCCCGGATCCACTTTAGTGGGCGCTGGTTCAAACTATTGGGCTTTCTCTGGCGTCCCCCTGCCTGAACGCTGTTTTTTTGGGCACTGCCCTCCGATTTGAGCCGTGAAAATGTGAGTCCGCTCGCCAGCAGTCAAACATGATAGGATAAGGGCCTCCTTTGTCTTTCTGGCCGAACACAGTTGATCGGCCTTCCAGTTCAAGGCGTCCCTCATGGTTAAGATCACGCTAGTATCACTGCTTCACTCTCTCGGCCCCCGTTTCCCTGTCTATCCCACATCTCTGTTGCTGCCGCTGCTTGACCAGCATCAGGGCGATGTCTGGCTGCCTGCAATCAAGGGATCGGATGTGGCCTCCTTGCGTCAGCATGGCAAGGGGGCGGCTGCGCAAACCCTGGCGCCGCTGACTGCGGGCTGGTGTGATTTTGCCGCCAGCGATGTCGGGGCGACCCCCGAGCTGGATGCCCTTGCCAACTATGACACCGAGATGATGGACAACCTGCTGATGTACTGGCATAGCCCGGCCAAGATAAACAGCCCGATCACCGATAATCTGTTCGAGCTGCGCCGCGAGGTGGTGGACGAGGCCCATGGCAGCAGACTGGCCAGCGCCTGGGAGCAGCAACAGCAATTGCGGTTCGAGCAGATCATGCAGGGCGTGCAGGCAGGGCGGGATCAACTCTGCTTCGTCGAAGTGGAGTCTGCCTACTGGTTGCGTCAGCGTTGCTGCGAGACGGTGGAGATCACCCTGGTAACGCCTGAACTGGGCTGACATTGCCGAAAAATAGGTGACCGACCTCTCATACTGGACAAGCCGTCAGCAAGATGTGAACATGGCGCCCTTTATTGAAAGAGAGACTTGGCCAATGAGCTATGAATTGAGCGAAACCGAGCGCAATGCTGCGCTGCAACTGAACGCTGACTACCGCTACGAGCACTTCATCAGCAAGCTGGTCGAGCACGAAGAGCTGTTCGTCCTGACCGACGAGCACGGTGTCATGATGCTGACCACCGACGATGAAGATTGCATTCCGGTATGGCCGCACCCCGAGTACGCCCAGGCGTGGGCCGAGGGTGAGTGGGCCGAGTGCAAGCCGCAGTCCATCACCCTCAAGGTGTGGCTGGAGCGCTGGGTCGACGGTATGGAGCAAGACGAGCTGTGTGTTGCCGTGTTCCCGACTCCGGATCAGGAAGGTATAGTGCTGGAGCCGGCCGACGTGGCCGACGCCATTGCCGAGAAGCAGGCCAAGCGCGCTTAATCGCTCCTGAGCTTCCCTTGCAACCCTGGTTGCAATAAAAAGACCCCGCCAACGTGCGGGGTCTTTTGTTTTCGGCTCTATGGGCTGCGTCTTTTTGGGGGCGAGACCCATGACTGGGTGAGCAGCCTCAGTGCTGCTGGTAGCGGGTGTCGGTCAGGGTGACGGCGGGGAAGGTCTTGCCGCTCTTGATGGCTGCCCTGGTTTCCGCTTTCGCCTGCTCGTCAATCCAGAACAGGCCACCATAGCTGTAGCCGCTATTTCCGCCGTCGAGTGGCCAGTAGAGCTGCTCGCTCTTGGGGGGCGCCGGCACTTTGGGCAGTTTTATCCAGCGCCAGGCTCCTTCCCGGGTGTAGGGCACCTGATAGGCTGGCACGAAGCTGGCTAGCTCATAGAGCCGTTGCTGGATCTGCCGTGAAAGGGCCGCTTTTTTTGCGAAGTCGAACTCCTTGTCGTACTGCTCCACCAGCGCCGTGATGGCGTCGTCATCGATGTTCATGATGTTGTTGGTCTGGGGTTTGTTGGCATTGAACTTGTGGAAAAATTCCCAATAAGCGGGGTAGCGGCCACCACTCCAGGCCATCCAGGCGCTCTGATGTTTTTTCTCCAGCATTGATTTGAAACCGGCTGAGGCATCCATCAGGTTGAGCTCCAGATTGAGTCCTGCCTTCTTCGCCTCTTCTCGCAGCAAGGTGAGCCGCTGGGCATGTTCTGCGGTGGTGTAGGTGATGGAGAGGGTCAGTGATTGCCCTTGGTCATTTTGCAAAATCCCCTGCGGCCCCACCTTGTTGAAACCGGCCTTGGCAAAGTATTCCCGTGCCAGTTTGGGGTCGAATGGACGGGCCTTGAGCTCGCTGTTGGTAAACTCCCCCTGACCCGATCCATAGCTGTTGAGGCGCTGGTAATCCCCCCGCAGCAGGGTAGTGAGCATCTTGTCGAGGTTGAGGGCATGCTGGATGCCGAGCCGCACATCGAGATTGCTCAGCAGTGGATCGGCGGTGTTGAGATAGAGCCCCATCGGCGATTGCGGGGTCTGGTTGTAGAACCAGGCCCGCTCGATATAACCCTTCTCGAACGCCGCTGTTTTGGTCTTGTCGTGCCACCAGTTGGGCATGTTCAGCGGGAAGGTGTCGAGATCGCCGCGCAGGAAGTGTTGCCAGGCGATGTTCTGATCCCTGAGCACCTTGATCTCGATCCGCTCCGGATTGAAGCGATGCTGGAAATAGCGCTCGTCATCCCCCCACCAGTTTTCAATTCGCTTGAAGGTGACCGACTTGCCTTTTTTCAGCTGATCGATCTGATAGGGGCCGGTGAACGGCAGCAACTTCCAGTTGTACTCCTTGACCCAGTTGTAGGTGAGCTTGATGGCGTGGCTCGGCTCCGGGCTGATGGGCAGCGACTCCAGCAGGTCCTGGCGGCTCTTTTCGGTACCGCTGGTGATGGCCAGGGTGTGATCGTCAAACTTGGTGATATCGGTTATCTGGGTGCTGTAGTAGTTGTTGTACCAGGGGTCGTTGATCGCTTTGCTACGCATCATCTTGAGGGTAAAGAGCCAGTCATCGGCGGTGACTGGCTGGCCGTCTGACCAGCGTGCCTTGGGATTGATGCGAAAATAGAGGGTCTTGTTGTCGGCACCGAAGGCCCATTCGCTTGCCAGCATGGGCATGGGGTTGCCGGTCACCGGATGGGTGCTCAGCAGTGGCAGGTTGGTCTCCCGCACGTAGCCGGCAAACCCGCCGTTGGAGTCGGGGCCAAATTTGCGCAGGGTCAGGGGAAAGCTGGTCATAAAGGTGCGAAACGTGCCGCCGCGCTTGGCGGCCGGATCGGCATAGACCGGATCCGTGTTGTTGCTCTCCCATTTCAAGTCAGCGGGCAGTGTGGCACTCCAGCCAAACGGGCTCCAGCACAGCGTCAGGGTGATGGCGGTGGCGCGTATGAAGTGGGGGAGGCAACGCCCCCCGGCGGTGATGGTCGATGGCATATCCTTGCTCTCTCCTGATGGTCTGCTTCCTGCAGGTCACGCTTTGGTGACGCCAGTCCCGATGGGGGACTGGCTCATCATGAAAATTTAATCCTGTCAGGTCAATGGGATGACGTAAATAAGCGGGTGGTTATCAAGTTGCGCTCTGTGGTTTGAACCAGCGCAGTCGGCCACCCAGCAGATGGACCACAAAGCCGAGCAGTACCAGGCCAGCGCCCAGCCACTGCAAGGCGGTCGGGTGTTCATCAAGCAGGATAGCGGCCGCCACCAGGCCGACACAGGGGATCAGCAGGGAGAGCGGTGCTACCTGCGCTACCGGATAGCGCATCAGTAGCCGTCCCCACAGGCCGTAGCCAAGCCAGGTAGCAACATAAGAGAGATAGAGCACGCACAGTAATCCTTGCCAGCTGAAATTGAGCAAGCTGCTGGCAATGCGCTCCGGCCCCTCGAACAGCCAGGAGAGGGCGAAAAATGGCAATATCGGCACCAGACCAGCCCAGGCGATGAGGCTGGGTAGGGAGGTGTGATAACGCAGACCGATCTGGCGATTGATGACGTTGCCAAGACCCCAGCAGGCAGCGGCGCACAGTGTCAAGACGAAGCCGAGCAGGGTGAGGTTGCCCTCGCCGCTTGTGGCGATGAGATAGAGGCCGAATCCCGCCAAAGGCAGCGCCACCCAGTGGTGAGGCTGCCAGCGCTCCCCCAGCCAGATCATGGCAAACAGCAGGGTGAACACCACCTGGGATTGCAGCACCAGCGAGGCCATGCCCGCGGGCATACCGAACTTCATGGCACTGAACAGAAACGCGAACTGGCCCAGACTGATGGCACCGCCATAGGCCAGCAGCCAGCGCCAGGGTATGGTGGGTTTGGGCACCAGCAAGATGGCGGGAAAGACCACGCCGATGAAGCGCAGCGCCCCCAGCAGCAGGGGGGGAATGCCCTCCAGTCCCCACTTGATGGCGACGAAGTTGAGCCCCCAGCAGAGGATGACCAGGGCGGCCAGACACTTGTCCTTGGTTTGCATGGTTGAAATCCTTGTCATCAGAGGGGCGGCGACTGGCGGCCCGCAGCTATCGGCAAGGGGGGAGCATACCCTTGGGCATGTGGTGAGTGTCAAGGTGAAAGACCCGTTTGGGAGTTACTGGTAGAGGGGGCGATGGCGGGTTCTGGTGGCAAGGTCAGGGCAGATCAGGCGGCAACGCAGTGCAGGGTGATCCCCTTGGCCGCGATGGCCGCACGCATGGTGGCGGGCAGGGCATCGTCGGTGACCAGCACGGTGATCTGACCCGGCGCGCCGAGCTGGCTCGGGTGGATGGCGCCAAATTTGCTGCTGTCGGTGATCACCACATTGGTCATCCCCTTGGCCAGCACGCTATTGACCACGTCGGCCCGCATCATGTCGCGGCCGGTAAAGCCCACCTCGGGGTGAAAACCGTCGACCCCGATAAAGGCCTTGGAGAAGTGCACCTGCTCGATACACAGGCGCGTCAGCGGCCCCACCACGCTTTCGCTCTGATGCTGGAACAGCCCGCCGAGCAGTACCACCTGAGCCGGGGTGTCTTTGAGCAGATGGGCGATATAGCTGCTGATGGTGATGATGGTGACCCGTTTGTGCAGGGCGAGGTGGCGCGCCAGCATGGCGTTGGCGCTGCCCCCTTCGATAAAGACCGTCTCGCCATCGTCCACCAGCTGGGCGGCCCGCTCGGCGAGGCGCTCCTTGAGCAGATAGTTGATGTTCATCCGGGCATCCGGGTCATCGGTCTCCAGCGCCATGGCCGAGCCGTGTACTCGTCTGAGCAGCCCCTGTTTCTCCAGTGCGGTGAGGTCGTTGCGCACCGTCACCTCTGACACGCCTGTGTGTTGGGAGAGCTCACTCACGCTCATCTTGCGAGCCTGATGGACCAGCGTGAGGATCAGTTGGTGGCGTGGATTCATGGTGCGCTCGCATGCAAGGTGGTGGATAGCGGCAAGCCACCCGAGGGTGGCTTGCCAATCATATGACGTCACAGGCGCCATGGGGTGCGCCCCGTCAGAGACTGTGCTCGGTGCGGGCGATGATATCATCTTGCGCATCCGGGGATAAGGCGGTGAAGAAGGCCGAATAGCCCGCCACCCGCACCACCAGATCCCGGTACTGATCCGGATTGGCCTTGGCTGCCAGCAGGGTTTCGCGCGAGACGATGTTGTACTGCACGTGCCACCCCTTGTGCACCTCGAAGAAGGTGCGCAGCAGGCTCATCAGCTTGGTTTTGTCCCGCTCGTTCTCAAGGCTGGCCGGGCTCAGCTTCTGGTTGAGCAGCACCCCGCCGAGGATAGCCGCCGTGGGCAGCTTGCCGATGGAGTTGAACACTGCGGTCGGGCCGAGACGATCCGACCCCGAGGAGGGGCTGGCCCCTTCCGCCAGCGGGGTGCGGGCGTGGCGACCATCCGGGGTGGCCAGGGTGGCCGCACCGAACGGCACGTTGGCGGAGATGGAGGAGGTGCCTGCGTAGTAGGTGCCGCCGATGGGGCCGCGCCCGAAGCGGGTGTTGTGCAGCCCCTTGAGCTCGTCGATGTAGCTCTGGTAAGCCTGCACCAGCAGCAGATCTACCTCGTCCAGATCGTTGCCGTATTTGGGGGCGGCATTGGTGAGGCGTTGGCGCAACTGCTCCCCCGCCAGCCCGGCAAAGTCTTGCTCCAGCGCGGCAGCCAGTTCTTGCTGCCCCACCACACCCTGTTCGAACACCAGTTTCTTCAGGGCCGCCAGACTGTTGCCGAGGTTGGCAATCCCCACCTGCAGACCGGATACCCAGTCATAGACGGCGCCCCCCTCCTTGATGGTCTTGCCGCGCTCGATGCAGTCATCCACCAAGGTGCTGCAGAGGATGTCGTGGGCCTGCGCTTCCAGCACGCTGTCGACCACGCAGTCGATCTCGATGGATTTGCGGGTGAAGTAGCGCACCTGCTCATCCCAGCGGGCCATCACCTCGTCAAAGTTGCCAAAGCTCCCGTCTCGCAGCGATTGGGTTTGGGGCAGGAATACCTGGCCTGTGGTGGCATCGCGACCGCCATCGAGGGAGGCCAGCAGGATGCGGGCGAAGTTGATAAAGCTCATGCCGGTGCAGCGGTAGCCCCACTTGCCGGGCACGGCGGTCTCGATGCAGCCGATGGCGGCGTAGTGGTGGGCATCCTCCACGCTCACCCCGAGCTTGATGAACTCGGGGATCACCACCTCGTCGTTGTTGAAGGCGGGCATGCCAAAGCCGCAGCGGATCACCTGAATGCAGGCGTCGAGGAAATCCTCGCTCATCCCGGCGTGGTAGCGCACCGAGAGGTTGGGCTGGGTGGAGCGCAATTGGCCGCAGGACTCCAGAATGGCGTAGGAGAGGCCGTTGACCGCGTCATGGGCCGCGCCATCGCGCCAGTTCTGGCCGCCGATGGTGACGTTTTGGTAGAGGGGGCTGCCAGCAGAGGCCTTGGAGTGGGTGCCGGAGCGGATCTTGTTTACCTCCAGCAGTTTGAGCCAGCACCCTTGCAGCAGCTCGATGGCGCGAGGGCGTGACAGGGATTCTGACAGCTCCACCTCGCGGCGATACCAGGGGTAGAGGTACTGATCCATCCGCCCAAACGACACCGAGTGGCCGTTGGATTCGATCTGCAGGATGAGCTGGATGAAGTAGCAGAGTTGCAGCGCCTGCCAGAAGGTCTCGGGGGGCTGGTGGGCGATGTGGGCGCAGTTGAGCGCTATGGTCTCAAGCTCGCTTCGGCGCTCGGGGCACGGTTCTTGCGCAGCCATGTCGCTGGCCATCTCGTGGGCAAGAGTGGCGTAGCGCGCGATGTGATCGCTGACTGCATCCAGGGTGATGGCGACGGCGTGCAGGAACTGCTCACGTTGCAGATCGGCCCAATCCGCCAGATCCAGCCGACTGCGCCGCTCGGCCACCTTGGCCTTGAAGCCATCGAGACCCAGCGTGAGCAGCTCCTCATAGTTGACCGCAAGGTGGGCATCCCCCGAAGTCATGTTGCCCTCGGCCTTGATGATGCCGCTCTCCAGCAGCGCTTTCTGCTCGTCAGTAAAGAGGCCGAAGCAGCGATCCTGCACCGTCTGGCCGCGCCAGAAGGGGGTGAGGGCGTGGATGATCTCCTTGTCGGTTTCGCTGACTGCAAAACCGGCGCCAGGTCTGTCTGCCAGCTCGTCTATTTCCTTCTCAATCCAGCTCACGGTGTATTCGGGAAAGAGAGGCGCCGCCCGCACCTGACTGGCCTGATTGCCGACGATAAGCTCGTCGTGCTTTATCCAGATGGTGCGCTCCTTGAGGTGATGGGCCAGCGCCAGGGCGCGGCGCACCGGCAGCGGCCGGGCGAGATGAGCCTGATAGGCCTGCGTGTAGTGGCGGGCACGCTCGGTGCAGACCGGTGGCTGAACGATGTGGATCAGGCTCTCTTTGTGGGCGCGGATCCGCGGGCTGAGGGTATTGAGGTCGAGCTGGGTCATGATCTTATCCTCTGGTCACAGGGGTCAGCCCCTGACGTTGGGCGTATGCGTGGGCAAAGCTGAGTAAATCGGGGTCGTCGAGTGGTGTCTCCGGCGCCTGATACGGCAGATCCAGCAGGGCATATTTGCCCATCCCCAGGGTGTGGTAGGGGAGGAAGTGGATCTCCTGCACAGTGCCGAGACTGGCGGCGGTGTCGGTGATGGCGGTGATCGATTCGCGGTCGGCATTGAAGCCGGGAATGAGTGGCACCCGGATCTGCATCGGCACGCCGTGCTCGGCCAGGCGTTTGAGGTTCGCGATGGGCAACCCCACCTTGCCGCGGGTCCAGTTGAAGAAACGTTCTTTATCCACGTGCTTGAGATCCGCCAGCACCAGATCCAGTGAGGGGAGGCTTGGCTCAATCTGGTGCCATGGAACATGCAGGCAGCTCTCGACCGCGGTGTGCAGCCCTTCTGCCTTGCAGCGGGCCAGCAGGGCGGCGGCAAAGTCGGGCTGCATAAAAGGCTCGCCACCGGAGAGGGTGACACCACCGCCGCTGCGCTCGAAGAAGGGGCGATCCCGCCGTATGGTGTCCATCAGGGTGTCCAGCGTTTCATCCCGGCCACACACCTGCAGCGCTTCGCTGGGGCAGAGGCCACGCAGCCGCTCCCTATCTTGTGCACTGAGGGCAGAGCGGGTGAGCTGAATGCCTTCGCTGTCATGCAAGATTGCCGGACAGGCCTGGCTGCAGAGCTGGCATCCCTCGATGCATTGACGCCGGTCGAGCAAGATGTCCGGCTGGGGAGAGCGGCTTTCCGGGTTCTGACACCACAGGCAAGCTAGCGAGCACCCCTTGAGAAACACCAGGGTGCGAATGCCGGGGCCATCGTGAGTTGAATATCGTTGCAGGTCGAAAATCATACCGACTCCTTTTGTTTTTCATTCTATTTGCCTTCATTCGAAAGTTGATTTGATTTTGATCAAGCAATGCGCAGATGTTTTGTCGCTAGAATGGCGACATATTGAACATCCCGTTAAGGAGTTAGAGATGGAGCTGTATCTCGATACCGCCGATGTGGCGGCAGTGCGTCGCTGGTCACGGATCCTGCCGTTGGCTGGTGTCACCACCAACCCTTCCATTACCGCCGCTGGGGGATTGCCGCTGAGCGAGCTGCTGCCCGCCCTGCGCGACGTGCTGGGCCCCAAGGCTCGGTTGTTTGCCCAGGTGATGGCCAAAACCGAAACCGAGATGGTGCGCGAGGCGTTCGCCCTGCGTGAGCT
>NZ_CAWNYS010000402.1:0-9042 GCF_963878295.1 Aeromonas sp. HMWF014
CTGCCGAGTGAAGCCGTGATGCTGGGGGTTCCCGAACTGGAGCTGGAGTTCTACCGCCGCTATCTGGAGCGCCGCCTGCTCAGTTATCAGACCAGGGGCACCTTGCCGAGGCATCAGTTGCTGCCCCGTACCACGGCCCGGGGTGATCAGGAGTTGCAGCCCATGGGGCCAGTGATTGTCTGTATCGATACGTCCGGCTCCATGGGCGGTTACCCTGAGCAGTGCGCCAAGGCGCTGGCACTGGCGCTGTTGCAGCTTGCCCTGACCGAGCAGCGGCGCTGCTTTGTGATGCTCTTCTCCACCGATGTGGCGACCTTCGAGTTGACCGATGCCGATGGCCTCGATGAGGCGCAGCGTTTTCTGGCCATGACCTTCAATGGCGGCACGGATCTGCTGCCCTGCCTGAGCGCATCCCTGCACCAGTTACAGGCACCCGGTTTCGAGCTGGCGGATGTACTGGTGATCTCCGACTTTATTGCTCAGCGCCTGCCTGCCTCGCTGGTGGAGCTGATGGACCGTCAGCGTGGCCGCGGCACCCGGTTCAATGCCGTTGCCATGTCACGCCACGCCAAGCCGGCGTTGCTGCGGGTGTTCGATAAAAGCTGGCTACTCGACTGCGGTCTGCGCGGTCGCCTGTTGCGCCGCTGGCAGCGTAGCTGACACGCGCCGTGCTGGCAGACTGGCCAGCACTCCCCCGACACACAAAAGGCCAAGCGCCAGCCACACCGGCGGCGTGACGGTTTCCCCCAGCAGCCACGTCGCTATTCGCGCGGTTAAGGTGATGGGGCCGCTGCCCATTTGACCATGTTCAGACGCCGGGCTGATGGACGAGCCCCCGCTCGTTCACCTGCGCCTGATCCAGCAGCGGCTGACCGCTCGGCTGGGAGACATAAAAGCCCCGCTTGCCGCTGCGCTTGACCCTGTACATGGCCTGATCGGCCCGAGCCAGTGCCGTGCTGAAGTCATCCTGTGGCCGGATTGCCGCTATCCCCATGCTCAGCCCCACGGCGGCGTCGCCGTTGGGCAGCTCGAACGGGGTCGAGATGGCATCGATGCAGCGACGGGCCAGGTGGTGGGTGCGGGGATCCTCGCTGTGCCAGGGCAGCAGCAACACGAATTCGTCACCCCCGAGTCGGCCGATCCTGACCTCCTCCTCGCAGCAGGTCTTGAGTCGCCGGGTAAGGGCGATCAGCAGCTCGTCTCCTGCCCTGTGGCCCAGGTTGTCGTTGACCTGCTTGAAGTCGTCGAGATCGATGAAGCAGATGGCCTCGAACGCCTGCGGGAACTGGCGTTGCAGCGCGGTGCGGTTGAGCAGGCCCGTGAGGGGATCCCGGTGGGCCAGCTGGGCCAACTGCTGCTCGTACTCCTTCTCGTGGGTGATGTCGATGTGGGTGCCCATCACGCGCAGCGGCTTGCCCTCTTTATCCCACTCCACCACCCGGCCCCGATCCAGCACCCAGGTGACCTTGCCATCTTTGGCGATCATGCGGTGCATCGCCTGATAAAACGGGCTTTTGCCGCTCAGGTGATCGAAGAAGGCCTGCAATACCTGCTCCCTGTCCTCCGGATGCAGGTGTTCACGCCACACATCGAAGTGGGCCGACAGCTCCTTGGGCTGGTAGCCGAGCATGGCGCCCCAGCGCCGGTTGAAGATGATGAGCTTGCCGGTGGGGACGTGATTCTGCCAGATGCACAGGCCTGTGCCATCCATGGCGGCATCCAGCTTCTCCCGCGCATCCTCGGCCACCCGCTTCAGTCGCCCATTCTCCTGCAGCAGCTTGTCATAGGCAGCCTGTAGCTCTTCGTGTGTCATGAGGGCACTCTTCCCGGTGATAAATGCCGCTTATAGTCGATGCTGGCTGTGGGCCTGTAAAGAGCGACAAAATGATATTGCTGTCCGTCTCTCGTCTTGCATGGGGCAGGTTTCTGACCCGGGTCGGGCTGTATCAACAGGTTTTGCTGGCGAGCCCCCCAAGGAGCGATATGATGAGTCCACGTTTGCGCCGCAATGAGCTTGTTTCTTCTCATGATTCATACAATGGCTTCACTTTGTCTGATACCGCTGCTCTTGCTCGCAGGGTGGATGACACCTGTGTGGGCGGCCCGGGGCCCTTTGCCTGAGCCTGCACTGGTCGGGGAGTTGAGCCAGTTGGAAAATGATGCGCTTCCCCCGCGCGTGTTCCGGCTGCGGGTAGCCGCGTTGGCCGCCCATCGGGACAGCTACTCACAACCGTTGCAGGGTCGTATCACCCGTTTGCAGTGCTGGGCGCGTGATGCCGAGCGCACCAGCGAATATGAGATGACCATCGCCTTCGCCAGTCAGCAACTGGCATTGGCTCGTAGACAGGATGACAGACAGACGGAGGCCGGGCTCTTTATCTGTCGGGGCTTCAATCAGCAGATGCTGGGCAATATGACACAAGCCAAGGCAGATTATGATGCTGCCCTGCGACTGGCCGAGGCACTTGATGACCCCCGTCTGAAAAGCGATGCGCTCAGCTATCGGGGTGACATGTTTGCCTATCAGGGGGTGCTGTCGCAGGGGTTGATAGACCTGCTTGCCGCCTATGATGGGTATGTCTCGCTGGGGCAGGAGGGGTTGAGATTGAAGGTGCTGGCACAGATTGCCAACACCTATCGGCGCATGGGGATATACGTGCGTGCCCACGAGTATTTTGAAGAGGTGATGCAGGCTTATCAGCAGCGACACGATCAGAACAGCCTCATCGATGTGGGCACCCTACTGGCCATTCTTTATACCGATGAGGACCGTTATGCACAGGCCCTGCCTCTGCTCGAAGCGGCTGAACGTTATTACCGTCAGGAGCAACGGGAAATGGATCTGGCCTGGATCAGGGTCGAGTTGGCTTGGAGCCTGCTGAATCTAAACCGGATTGACGAGGCGCTGATCAAGTTGGAGCAGGCCAAGCCCGTCCTCTATCGATATGAAGAAGATACGGATGAAGCTACGTTGGGGCTCTGGCAACTGGTGATGGGATTGACACTGGAGGCCAAAAAGGAGGGCGACCAGGCACTGCATTATCTGGCGCGGGCTGAATCCATCTTCAGTCAGGAGCAGAACCAGCGCTTTCTTGCCTGGATCTATCAGGCCAGGGCCAGAATTCTTGAGCAGCAGGGCCAGGTGAGTGGTGCATTGGCGGCGCTCCAACAGTATGTGCGGGTAAAGAGCGAGCTGGATGATTTGCTTAACGAACAGCGTTCGGCCCAGATCCGCCTGGAGTTCGATCTGGCGCGCAAGGATCTGGAGAATCAGACCCTCAAGACCCGGCAGCTGCTTCAGGCCGAGCAGTTAAAGCAGCTGCAGGAGCGGCGGCAATGGCAATATGCAGTGGTGATACTGCTACTGGTGATTATGGGCATGCTGGTGCTGTATCTTTTCAAGCGCTCTCGCAAGCTGCGCCAGCTCGCCATGACCGATGACCTCACCGGCATCCACAACCGCCGTCAGATCCAGGCCAAGGGTGAAGAGTGGTTCAGGCAGGCCAGAGACAATGGCAAGCCGCTCAGCGTGCTGCTCCTGGACATAGACCACTTCAAGCAGGTGAACGACAGGCTGGGCCACCATATGGGGGATCAGGTGCTGGCAGCCGTTGCCAGGTGCATCGCCGCCCAGCTGCGCCCCCTGGACAGGGTGGGGCGCAATGGCGGCGAGGAGTTTCTGGTTCTGTTGCCCGACATCTGCATGGCGGAAGCGGTCGAGGTCGCGGAGCGGATCCGCCATCGGGTCTCCCAGCTGCGCATCGAGGGGATGCCACAGGCGCATCCGGTGCACGTCAGCATAGGCTGTGCCCAATACCACCCCCTCGACGACAGCCTGGGGGGGCTGATCCAGCGAGCCGACGAGGCCATGTACAGGGCCAAACAGGCTGGCCGCAACCGGGTGATGCGGGCCGAGTAGGTCGCCCGGCACCCTTTGCGAACGGCCCTAAGCCGGGCTGGGTATTTTTCACTCGCGCGGGTATAATGTCGCGCAATTTTGCTTTGACTCAGGCGAGAAGACCCATGTAATGCAACCAGCCTCCCCTGTTCCACCCGGTTGACCTCGATGTCAGCCCGCGTGGCGTTAGTTGCTTGCAGTCCTGTGTATGCCGGCGGGCTCGATGCTGCATACATGCAAATGTGCCGTGAGTCGAATGCGGCATCCCGGATGTATTCCCACGGTGGCAAATGCCATCGCTCAATAGAAGAACGTTGAATTATGTCAGCTGAATTTCTGAGTGAAGTCTCCAAGAGACGCACTTTTGCGATCATCTCGCACCCGGATGCGGGTAAAACCACCATCACCGAAAAAGTCCTGCTGTTCGGACAGGCCATTCAGCGCGCCGGTACCGTCAAGGGCCGTGGCTCAGGCCAGCACGCCAAATCCGACTGGATGGAGATGGAGAAGCAGCGTGGTATCTCTATCACCACCTCGGTGATGCAGTTCCCCTACTCCAACTGCCTGGTCAACCTGCTTGATACCCCGGGTCACGAGGACTTCTCCGAAGATACCTACCGTACCCTCACCGCCGTGGATTGCTGCCTGATGGTCATTGACGCCGCCAAGGGTGTTGAAGACCGGACCCGCAAGCTGATGGAAGTGACCCGGCTGCGTGACACCCCTATCCTCACTTTCATGAACAAGATGGACCGCGAAGTGCGCGACCCGATGGAAGTGATGGACGAGGTGGAGCGCGAGCTGAAGATCATGTGCGCCCCCATTACCTGGCCTATCAGCTGTGGTAAATCCTTCAAGGGTGTCTATCACCTCTACAAGGACGAGACCTATCTGTATCAGACTGGTCAGGGCCACACCATTCAGGAGAAGCGGGTAGTCAAGGGGCTGCATAACCCCGAGCTGGACGCCGCCATCGGCGAAGACCTTGCCGCCCAACTGCGTGGCGAACTGGAGCTGGTGCAGGGTGCCTCTCCCGAGTTCGATCACGAGGCTTTTATCGCCGGCGAGATGACTCCGGTGTTCTTCGGTACCGCGCTCGGTAACTTCGGCGTCGACCACATGCTGGATGGCCTGACCGACTGGGCCCCTGCGCCTATGCCGCGCAAGGCCGAGAGCCGTCTGGTTGAGGCGACCGAGGAGAAATTCTCCGGCTTCGTGTTCAAGATCCAGGCAAACATGGATCCGAAACACCGCGACCGTATCGCCTTCATGCGCATCGTGTCAGGCACCTACTCCAAGGGCATGAAGATGCGCCATGTGCGTATCGGCAAGGATGTGAACATCTCCGATGCCGTGACCTTTATGGCCGGTGATCGCGAGCAGGCTGTTGAAGCCTGTGCCGGTGACATCATAGGTCTGCACAACCACGGCACCATCCAGATCGGTGACACCTTCACCCAGGGTGAGGATCTGAAATTCACCGGTATCCCGAACTTCGCTCCCGAGCTGTTCCGCCGCATTCGCCTGCGCGATCCGCTCAAGCAGAAGCAGCTGCTCAAGGGACTGGTTCAGCTTTCCGAAGAGGGGGCGGTGCAGGTGTTCCGTCCGCTCATCAGCAACGATCTGATCGTTGGCGCGGTCGGTGTGCTGCAGTTTGACGTGGTGGTGTCGCGTCTGAAGAGCGAGTACAACGTCGAAGCTATTTACGAAGCCGTCAACGTCTCCACCGCCCGCTGGGTGGAAGGGACCGACGTCAAGAAGTTCGAGGAGTTCAAGCGCAAGAACGAGCTGAACCTGGCGCTGGATGGCGGTGACAACCTCACCTACATAGCCCCGACCATGGTCAACCTGCGTCTGTCTCAGGAGCGTCACCCGGACGTTCACTTCCGTCAGACTCGCGAGCACTGATAACGGCTTGCTGGCCTGTCGGTTGACGATAAAAGAGACCCCGCTTCGGCGGGGTCTCTTTTTACATGGTCATCATTCCCTTCCTGATCACAATATCCCATTGTTTTTCCATACGAAACCAACATAGGATTTCGCTTCGTCATGAGGATTTCGGAAAGATCAGCAATAAGGACATAGCATGCACATTCTCCAAGCCACCCCGGCCCATCTTGAAGAAACCAGTCAGTTGTTTGATGCCTACCGCCAGTTTTATGGGCAGGTACCGGATCATAGTGCCGCGACCGGCTTCATTGCCGAGCGCCTCACCGCCGCCGATTCGGTCATCTTTCTTGCTCGCAATGAGATGGGGAAAAGCATCGGTTTTACCCAGCTTTATCCCGCATTCTCTTCCGTTGCAATGAAGCGGATGTGGTATCTCAACGATCTCTATGTTGTCGAGTCGGCCCGTCAGCAGGGAGTGGCGAGGGCCCTGCTAAAACGGGTAGCAAGTTTTGCCAAAGAGACAGATGCGCTGACCGTAAAGCTGGCCACGGGCATATCTAATCATCCCGCTAAATTACTCTATGAATCAGAGGGGTATCAAAAGATCACTGCCTTTGACCACTATGCCCAACGGGTTTAGATGCTTCTCCCCTGACGGGAGAAGGTCTAAGAAGGAGGCGGCCGCCGCTACAGCGCCTTGGCCATACATATCTCGCAATCCCCGTGGCCGGTGCGGCCGAGCGGCCCCGGCAGGTGCGCGAAGCCGAGGGATTCGTAGAGCGTGGTCGCCTCGCGCAATACCTCGGTGGTTTCCAGATAGCAGCGCTGGTAACCTAGGGTGCGTGCCTCGTCCAGTGCCTGCAACACCAGTCGCCGTCCCAGCCCCAGTCCGCGCAGGGAAGGCATGAAGTACATCTTCTGCAGTTCGCAGACCTGATCCTCTTCCCCCGCCAGCGGCGCGATACCGCCACCGCCCAGAATGGTGCCATCGGGCCCTTCGATCACCCAGTAGCGGCTCTTCTCCCCTTGGTAGGTCTCGTGCAGCCGATCGAGGTCAGGGTCGGCCACGCCATAGCCCTTGTCGGCGGTGAGGCCGTATTCGGCGGAGACGGCGCGCACCACGTTGGCGATATGGGGGTTGTCGGCGGCGGTGATGGGACGGATGCGGTAGCCCTGCTGACGGCGGGTGCGGGAGAGGGCGCTGCGGTAGAGGTGCAGGCCGGCCCACAGCTGCTCGCGTTCGCTCAGGGTGAGCTGGGCCAGGGTCTCTTCCATGGCGTTGTCCATCTCCTGGTGCAGGTCCCGCAGCTGGGCCTGGCCGGCGATAGTGAGGCGCGCCTCCTTGCTGCGTCCGTCGGAGGGGTGCGGGTGCCAGCTGATGAGCTCGCGCTCGGCGAGTCGCGCCAGCGGACGGCTGGCGTTGGATTTGTCGATACGCAGCCGCTCTGCCAGCTGCTGGTTGGTGGCGGGGCCGCTCTCCAGCTCGATCAGCAGATGGGCTTCGAGCGGGGTCAACGCCAGCTCGCCGCACTGTTGAGAGAGCATGCCGAGTTCGCGCACCAGATCGCGCGACAGGGCGCGCAGGGGACGGGGATCCATATCAGGGTTTCCTGTTTGGTTGTCATCGACAACTAAAATAACCAATTGGTTGTAATACGCAACCTTTTTTTGCACATAAAAAAGGGGCCCAAAAGGCCCCAAGCAGTGCGTTGGATAACCAGAATGCAGGGTTGGCCTGCTTACACCAGCTCTGCCAGCATGGCGTCGGCATAGGGGGTCAATGCCTCGCCCTTCTGCACTTTGGCGAGGTAGTCCGGGTTGGCGATCAGCGGGCGGCCGATGGCGACGAGATCGAAGCGGTTGGCCTTGATGGCATCCAGGGCAGTGTCGGCGTTGTAGTTGCCGACGCCCACCAGATGACCGTCGTAGTGGGCGCGCAGGTAGTCGGAGGCGTGACCATCCAGATAGTCGAAGGTGAGGCTGTCATCGAAGATGCCCAGGTGCACATAGGCCAGGGCGCGCTGGTTCAGCTCGGCCAGCAGATAATCGAACACGGCGCGATCCCGCTGGTCACCCTCAAGGTGCACATAGGCACCGGGGGAGAGGCGCAGGCCCACCCGCTCGGATCCGATGCGGGCGTTGACCGCATCCACGACCTCCAGTGCGAAACGGCTCATCTTCTCCGGGCTGCCACCGTAATTGTCGGTGCGCAGGTTGGTAGTGTGATGCAGGAACTGGTCGATGAGGTAGCCGTTGGCGCCGTGGATCTCCACCCCGTCGAAGCCCGCCTCGATGGCGTTGGCTGCGGCCTGGGCATAATCCTCGGCCAGCTGGCCTATCTCGGCCACTGTCAGGGAACGGGGCACCTGATACTCCAGCTCGCGCATGCGCGGTACTGTGCCCTTATGGGCGACGGCGGATGGTGCCAGCACCTCACCATGGTGGAAGAAGGGGTGGGAGAGGCGACCCACGTGCCACAGCTGGGCGAAGATCTTGCCGCCCTTGGCGTGCACGGCGCGGGTGACGTTTTTCCAGCCTGCGATCTGCTCCGGGCTGTAGATCCCCGGGGTGTTGGGATAGCCCTGGCCATCGGGACGAATGATGGTCGCTTCGGAGATGATGAGGCCGATATCGGCACGCCGGGCGTAATAGGCGGCCATCTGCTCGGTGGGCACCAGGCCCGGGCCTGCCATGCAACGGGTGAGGGGGGCCATCATGAAGCGATTCGCGAGCGTGAGGGTGTCGTTGAGGCGATAGGCTTGAAACAGGGTATTCATGAGCGTCGTCCTGAGGGAGTGATTCTTGAACGAGCATTCAAGACGTTTTTTGTTTTGTGTGCAAGTCTTTTTTGAACAAGCATTCAAGATGGGTTGGTCTTGCCTGCCCGCTGGGGTAAACTTGCCGCCCTTTTTGTTTCCCTCTCATCGGCCTTTCGCCGGTGATCGCTTGTTCAACGGAGAAACCATGCGCAGCGCCGAGTTCAACCGGGACGACGTCTTGCGAAATGCCATGGAGGCATTTCGGGCCAAGGGTTACGCCAAGACCACCATGCAGGAGCTGGTGGCGGCGACCGGATTGCATCCGGGCAGCCTCTACGCGGCGTTTGGCAACAAACGCGGCCTGCTGCTGGCGGCGGTCGATCACTATGTGCAGGAAAAAAGCGCGCTGCGTCGTGGCTTCTTTGCTGGCCAGAGCCCGCTGGCGGGGATACAGGCCTACCTCAGCCAGATAGTGAACGATGCTCTGTGTGGCAC
>NZ_CAWNYS010000402.1:9052-9922 GCF_963878295.1 Aeromonas sp. HMWF014
TCTGGTGACGCGTACCCTGATGGAGCTGGCGGAGCAGGACGAAGAGCTGCACCTGCGCCTCAAGGCTATCTATGCCGAGCTGGAGGCCGATCTGGCGCAGCTCCTGAATCTTGCCCGGCAGCGCGGGGAGTTGATGGCCGACCGCGACATCCCGACCCTGACCGCCTTCCTGCTGATCAACATTCAGGGCCTGGTCACTTTCGCCCAGTGCCGCCCCGACCGCGCCCTGCTCGACGGCGTCGTCACCCAGCTGATGACGGCCCTGCGGGCATAAGCCAGCCGCTGGGTTGTGTGCATCCTTCTCCCCTCGCGGGAGAAGGGTGGGGGATGAGGGGCGCTACCCTCCCCTTTGGATTACCCGATCCCATCCGAGGGGCAGCGTGTCTATCTCGGGCTCACCAGCTCCTTCATCACATCTTTCAGCCACACCAGCGCGGGTTGTTGGGCATGCCGATGGGGCAGCCAGACGCAGCAGTGTCACCTCGGCCCCACCAGCTCTTTCATCAAATCTTTGAGCCACACCAGCGCGGGCTGTTGCGCGTGAACGGGATGCCAGACGCAGTTGAGGTGGTAGTCGGGCACATCCGCAGGCAAGGGCAGGCTTTTGAGCGGCCAGTGGTTGGCGAGCAGATCGGCCACCATGCTGGGCAGCACCAGCAGGTGGTCGCTTTGGCTGACGATGGCGGCGGCGGACATATAGCTCTGGCTGTTGACCGAGATGGTGCGGCCGTGGCCGAGGCCCTGCAAATAGCGGTCCAGGCTCGCCTCCGAGGTGCCAAGGGGCGAGTGGAACACATGGGGCATGGCGATAAGCTGCTGCAGGGTGATGCGCTCCAGCCACTGGGAGGGGTCACCCTCGGCCCCGGCGGG
>NZ_CAWNYS010000403.1:0-7114 GCF_963878295.1 Aeromonas sp. HMWF014
ATGTAAGAGAGGATGGCACCGGAGGAACCTACCAGCGCACCCACCACGATCAGCAGGTCATTGGAGAGCATGAAGCCCGCCGCTGCCGCTGCCCAACCCGAGTAGGAGTTGAGCATGGAGACCACCACCGGCATATCGGCACCGCCGATGGAGGCAACCAGATGCCAGCCAAAGGCGAACGCGATCAGGGTCATCACCAGCAGGGCGAAGGTGGAGCCACCGGCGTTGACGAAGAAGATCATCAATACCAGCGAGGCCACCACAGCCAGCAGGTTCAGCTTGTGACGATGGGGCAGCATCAGCGGCTTGGAGGAGATGAGACCACGCAGCTTGCCGAAGGCAACCACGGAACCGGTGAAGGTCACGGCACCGATGAAGACGCCCAGGAAGATCTCGACCAGGTGGATGTTCAGCATGGCGCCGGAGAGGTGCTCGACCTGAGCGACACTGGCCGCCTGTTCGAACGCCGCCCGGGCCGCAGCCAGAGTCGCATCCAGATTGGAACCAACGGACACCACCACCTCGGCGGGAGCAGAGGGGTGCAGATCGATGAAGCTGTTGAGGCCCACCAACACGGCCGCCATACCCACGAAGCTGTGCAGCACGGCGACCAGCTCGGGCATCTCGGTCATCTCGACCTTGAGTGCCAGCCGCACACCGATGGCACCACCGATGACCATGGCCAGGATGATCCAGTGCACACCACTGGTTTCCGGGTTGAAGACGGTGGCGAGCAGGGCGATAGCCATACCCGCGATACCGAACAAGTTGCCATGCTTGGCCGTTTCTTGCTTCGACAGTCCCGCGAGACTGAGGATGAAGAGCACGGCGGCAACGATATAGGATGCTGTTACCAGTCCTTGAGACACGTTAAACCCCCTTAATCCTTACGGAACATCTTCAGCATGCGCTGGGTGACGGTGAAGCCACCAAAGATGTTGATACTGGCAATCAGCACGGCGACAAACGAGAGCGCAGTGACGAGCGTAGACCCCTGACCAATTTGCAACAGGGCACCGACCACGATAATGCCGGAGATGGCATTGGTGACCGACATCAGCGGCGTATGCAGGGAGTGGGAGACATTCCACACCACGTAGTAACCGACCACACAGGCCAGGATGAACACGGTGAGGTGGGAGAGGAAGGCGGCCGGTGCCACGGAGGCGATCCAGCCAAAAGCCGCGATACCGAGGGCGCCAAACACGAACTTCTTGTTGGAGGGCTTGGCCTCTTCTTTCTTCGCGGCCGGTTTGGCGGCGGCGGGTTTCTGCGGAGCGGCAGAGACGGCGATGGCGGGCGGCGGGAAGGTCACTTCACCGGCCTGGATCACCGTCATGTTGCGCTGAACCACGTCGTCGAAGTCGATGGCAACCTGGCCGTCCTTCTCCTTGCACATCAGCTTCATCAGGTTGACCAGGTTGGTACCGTAGAGCTGGGAGGATTGGGCAGGCAGACGACCCGGCAGATCGGTGTAACCGATCACCTTGACGCCATTGGGGGTGACGAACAACTCGGTCGGCTTGGTGTATTCACAGTTGCCACCGGTTGCGGCAGCCAAGTCCACGATGACGGAACCCGGCTTCATGCTGTCGACCATCTCCTTGGTGATAAGCTTCGGAGCCGGACGACCAGGGATCAGGGCGGTAGTGATGATGATGTCCACCTCTTTGGCCTGCTGGGCAAACAGCGCCATCTCGGCCGCGATGAACTCATCGGACATCACCTTGGCATAACCATCGCTGGATGCGCCGTCTTCGCCACCGAAGTCCAGCTTGAGGAATTCCCCCCCCATGGATTCGATCTGCTCGGCCACTTCCAGACGGGTATCAAACGCGCGCACGATGGCGCCGAGCGAACCGGCAGTACCAATGGCGGCCAGACCGGCCACACCGGCACCGATCACCAGCACCTTGGCAGGCGGCACTTTACCGGCTGCGGTGATTTGACCGGTGAAGAAGCGACCGAACTGGTGCGCAGCTTCAACCACGGCGCGATAGCCACCGATGTTGGCCATGGAGGAGAGGGCATCGAGGGACTGGGCACGGGAGATCCGCGGCACCATGTCCATCGCCATCACATTGATGTTGCGCTCGGACAGCTTCTTGACCAGCTCAGGGTTCTGGGCAGGCCAGATGAAGCTCACCAGAGTGGCACCATCTTTAATTTGTGCGATCTCGGCATCGGTCGGCGCATTGACCTTGAAGATAAGGTCGGCTTGCCAGACGCTCGGCACCACGCTGGCACCGGCAGCCTCGAAGGCGGCATCATCGAAGCTGGCCAACTGGCCAGCACCGGCCTCGATGGCGACCTCGAAGCCGAGCTTTTTCAGCTGCTCGACGGTAGCCGGGGTCGCTGCGACCCGGGTCTCACCGGCGAGACTCTCTCTCGGTATTCCAATCTGCATGACTATTCCCTGATGGTTAATAAACAATCGCTGCCCAGTGTCGCATTTCTGACGAAACAAGACATGACCAAAGTGCAGGTCCAGGGCTCTTTGTTATGAAAATCAGTAGGCTTTACCTCAACCTCCTGTCATGGTCAGGCCCCCGCTTTTCAGGCGCGAAGGTGATTAGTATCAAATTTTGGAGTTTTATTACAACCGCAGTCCCGACGGCACTCGTACAGAATTCAGCCCATCCCTGGCTACAATTTAAAAAAACAAACCAAATTAGAGGCTTATACCAGTAAAAACGGCTGAATAAAGTGATCCAACCAGTCAAAAAAATGTTTTACCGGCCCTCTATCTTAGCGTTTTTTGTTCTTACGAAATCCGCTTTCGTCTCACTTCCCGCAGCGAAACGCGGAAAGTAACATTTTCCCAACAAAAACGGGGCCGCCCCGCCGCCAGATGGCGGAGGACGGCCCCGACAATTTAATCGCTTCGCCCGAGTGGCGCCGATTGGGGACCCTTACCAGGCCGCTTCATAAATATGTTGGCTCTGCACCAAGTCGATGTCGCCGTGCTCACCGATGGCAGTCATGCCGTGCTCCCCCAGCTTGCCAATCAGGGTGTCGATACCCAGATCGTTCAGGCCGTAGTCGCGCAGTCGGGTCTTGACCCCCATCCGCTCGAAGAAGTCGCGGGTGGCGGCGATGGCATCGTCGATGCGCTCCGCTTCGCTGCCACTGCGCAGATCCCACACCCGTTCGGCGTATTGCAGCAGCTTGGCGTGCTTCTGCTGGCGTTTGGCCTGCAGCAGGGCGGGCAGCACAACGGCCAGGGTCTGGGCGTGGTCGAGACCGTGCAGAGCGGTCAGCTCGTGACCCAGCATATGAGTGGCCCAATCCTGCGGCACACCGGCACCGATCAGGCCGTTCAGCGCCATGGTGGCGCTCCACATGATGTTGGCGCGCACCTCGTAGTTGTGCGGATCAGTCAGTGCCTTCGGGCCCTCTTCGATCAGGGTCAGCAGCAGCCCTTCGGCGAAGCGATCCTGCACCTTGGCATTGACCGGATAGGTGAGGTATTGCTCCACGATATGGACGAAGGCATCCACCACCCCGTTCGCCACCTGACGCTCGGGCAGGGTGTAGGTGAGCACGGGATCGAGCACGGCGAAGCGCGGCATCACGAACGGCGAGAAGAAGTGCACCTTGTCACCCGTGCTACGACGGGTCACCACGGCGCCCATGTTCATCTCTGAGCCTGTTGCGGGCAGAGTCAGCACTGAACCCAGCGCAATGGCGGAGCGCACTTCGCTGCCGACGGTCTCGAGTATGTGCCAGGGATCTCTGGCCTCATCATAATGGGTAGCGGCGGCAATGAACTTGGTGCCATCCAGCACGGAGCCGCCGCCGACGGCGAGCAGAAAGTCGATCCGCTCGGCACGGGCCAGCGACACCGCTCCCATCAGGGTTTCATAGGTGGGGTTGGGCTCGATACCACCGAACTCGAACAGGGTCATGCCAGCCAGCTCGCTGCGGATCTGCTCCAGCAGGCCACTGCGCACCACGCTGCCACCACCATAGGTGATCAGGATGCGGGCGTCGCTGGGGAGCTGTTCACGAAGCTGGGCAACCTGGCCCTTGCCGAACAGGATCTTGGTCGGGGTATGCAGAGTAAAATTGTTCATCGACATTGCCTTCTTCTGATAGTCAGGGCGGCCAGGCCGCGAAATCGTGATTGCATTTTTCTCCAGAATCCCTCTACCATCAAGGCAACATCCTGCTTGATTCTTGCCTATTTCTACAAAGCAGCCAAAAGCGGAACTATTGAATCAAAGAGCGCCCATGCAAAACCGTTACAGCGACCTCGCTGCCAGAGTGACTCGCCACGTCACTGCCCCCGGCATCACACCCTCCCCGGTGGAGCAGGTGAATTTCATCTATACCACCGAGTACCACGGCCGTACCCCGGTGCTCTATCAGCCACGGATGATAGTGATCCTGCAGGGGCACAAGGTGGGTTATCTGGCGGATCAGGTGTTTCGCTACGACCCCAACCACTACCTGCTGATGACCTTGCCGCTGCCCTGCGAGTGCGAGTGCTTCGCCTCCCCCGAGCAGCCGCTTATCGGTTTTACCATCGAGATCAACATGGTCACCCTGCAAGCGCTGTTGCTGGAGCTGGGAGACGCCCTGCCCGCTGCGGCACCGCAGAAGAGCGGCATCCACTCGGTGCCCCTGTCGGAGGCGATGTTCTGCGCCGCCGAGCGGCTGATCGACTTAATGGACAACCCGCTGCACGCCAAGGTGCTGGGACCGCAGACGGTGCGCGAGATGCTGTTCCACGCCCTCACCGAGGGGGGTGGCCCCGCCTTGCAGGCGCTCGCCAATCGCCACAACCATGTGGGCCAGATCGCCCGGGTGCTGCGTATGATAGAGTCGCGTTATGCCGACAACCTCACCATGGAGGAGCTGGCGCGAGAGGTGAACATGAGCGTCTCCGCCTTTCACCACCACTTCAAGGCGGTCACCGCTACCTCGCCGTTGCAGTACATCAAGTCGTTTCGGCTGCACAAGGCGCGCATCATGATGCTGCACGACGGCATCAAGGCGGGCACCGCGGCGGCCAGAGTCGGTTACGAAAGCAACTCCCAGTTCAGCCGGGAGTACAAGCGCTTCTTCGGCAGCACGCCGACGGATCAGGCCTCCCGCTTCCGGGATGGCCAGCTGCGCATCATCGAGGGATAACAAGAGAGGGATTACCTATGCGTTCACTGCTTTGCCTGTTCACCGCTTGGCTACTGACGGCCTGTACCGGGATTGCCGACGGCACCCGCCCCGTCACCGGCTTCCAGCTCGATCGCTATCTCGGCACCTGGTACGAAATTGCCCGCCTCGACCACAGCTTCGAGCGGGGGCTGGAGCAGGTGAGCGCCACCTACAGCCTGCGTGACGATGGCGGCGTCAAGGTGCTCAACCGCGGCAAGCAGAGTGATGGCAGCTGGCGCGAAGCCGAGGGCAAAGCCTACTTCGTGGGCAGCCCGGACGAGGCACGGCTCAAGGTGAGCTTCTTCGGCCCCTTCTACGGCGGCTACAACGTCATCGATCTCGACCCCGACTACCAGCTCTCGCTGGTGACCAGCTACAACCACGACTATCTCTGGATCCTCTCACGCTCCCCCAATCCGCCCAAGGCGAAGGTGGATGCGCTGGTAGCCAAGGCCCAAGCGCTGGGCTTTGCCACCGACCAGCTGATTTGGGTCAAACAGCCGGGATAAGCGCCAGAAATAGCAAAGGGCAGCCCGCGGGCTGCCCTTTCTCTTGCCTGATGATCAGAGCCGGAAACGGCCGATCTCCTGCTCCAGCCGCTCGGTCAGCGACTTGAGCTCGGCGGCCTGGGCGGCCTCTTCGCCCGCCTGCTCGGCCAACTCCTGAGAAACGTGGCGTATGTTCTCGGTATTGCGGCTGATCTCGCTGGTGACCGAGGTCTGCTCCTCCGCCGCCGCCGCTATCTGGGTCGCCATGTCGCTGATGGAACCTATGGCCTGGTTGATCCGGCCAAGACTCAGGTTGGCGGCTTCTGCATCCTCCACGCTGGTGCCTGCCAGCTGACGGCTGGTCTCCATGCCACCCACGGCGCGACGGGTAGTCTGCTGCAGTGTCTCGATCATCTGCTGGATCTCGTCGGTGGAATCATGAGTGCGGCGCGACAGCACTCGCACCTCATCCGCGACTACCGCAAAGCCGCGCCCCTGCTCACCGGCCCGGGCCGCCTCAATGGCGGCGTTGAGCGCCAGCAGGTTGGTCTGCTCGGCAATGCCGCTGATGGTTGCCAGAATACCGCTGATCTTCTGGGCGTGGGCATCCAGCTCGTGGATGATCTGGCTGGCATCCGCCACTTCGTCTGCCAGGCCGGTAATGCTGCGCTGACTCTGACCAACCTGGGATTGACCCGCGACCGCCAGCGCGACCGCATCGGTGGCGGTGGTGGCGGCAAACTCGGCGTTACCGGCGATCTCCTGAGTGGCGGAGGCCATCTCGGTCACCGCGGTCGCCACCATCACGATCTCGTCCTGCTGCTGACGCACCCGCTGACTGCGGGCCTGGGCACCGGCCGCCTGGGTGCGGGACTGGGCCGTCAGCTCCAGGGTCACGTCACGCAGGCGACTGACGATGCCGTGCAGCCGCGCCACGAACTGGTTGAAGCTCTCGGCCAGCTGGCCCACCTCGTCCTTGCTGCGAGTGTTGATGTGGACCGTGAGATCCCCCTCGCCGTGAGCTATGTCGTGCAACGCCCCGGCCACCCGCCCCAGATCCTGGAACAGGAAGTTGAAGGTGCTGGTCAGCACCAGACCAAATACCAGGATCAGGCCGGCACTGATGAGTAACAGCTCCCACAGCAGGCTCTGCAGCGGCGCCATCAGCACATCCTCATGCATCACCATGGCCAGCAGCCAGTCGGTGTTGGGAATGGGCAGCACCAGCATCTGGGCATCGCGTCCGCCGATCTGCACCAGCTGCAGACCGCCCTGCTGGCTCATACTCACCAGTCGGCTGGCATCCAGCTCAGGGGCCAGATCCTGGCTCTTCTTGAGCGCCAGCGCCTTGTCCGGGTGGGCGACGATGAGGCCGCTTTTGTCCAGCAGCATGGCGTAACCATCCCCTTGTACCCGCATCGCCAGCACATCCTTGATGAGCTGTTCAAGCGCCAGGTTGGCACCGACCA
>NZ_CAWNYS010000404.1:0-1428 GCF_963878295.1 Aeromonas sp. HMWF014
CTCTGCAAGCCAGCGCCTCCAGCCCGCTCACCGATTTTCTGGAGGCGCTATGAGCCAGGGCGTGGGGGGAAATGAGGCGTCTGTATGCTCCTCTCTCCCTTTGGGAGCGGGGCTTGGGGTGAGGGCAGAGGCTGAACCGGCGCTGGCATGGGACGAGCCCTGCGCACCTTCCCCTGCCAAGGGGGAGGCCGGGAGGGGGTTGGATTTTGCCGACCGCTGGCAGGAGCTTGATTGGGACGATATCGGCATGCAGATCCGCGCCAAGACGACCCGGGATGTCGAGCGGGCGCTGACCACTCCCCGCCGCACCCTGGCCGACTTTATGGCGCTTATCTCCCCGGCCGCCGAGGCGTTTTTGCCGCAGATGGCGGCTGAGGCCGAGCGCCTCACCCGCCAGCGTTTCGGCAATACCACCGGCTTCTATGTGCCGCTCTATCTGTCGAACCTCTGTGCCAACGACTGCTCCTATTGCGGCTTCTCCATGAGCAACCGTCTCAAGCGCAAGACGCTGGATGCAGAGGAAATTGAACGCGAATGTCTGGCCATCAAGGCGCGGGGCTTTGACAGCGTGCTGCTGGTGACCGGCGAGCACGAGAGCAAGGTAGGCATGGCCTATTTTCGTGAGCACCTGCCGCAGATCCGCCGCCATTTCAGCGCAGTGGCGATGGAGGTTCAGCCACTGTCGCAAGCCGATTACGCCGAGCTCAAAACCCTGGGGCTGGATGCCGTCATGGTCTATCAGGAGACCTATCACGCCCCCAGTTACGCCCGCCATCATCTGCGCGGCAACAAGCAGGATATTGCGTGGCGGCTTGCCACCCCGGAGCGGCTCGGTCGCGCCGGCATCGACAAGATTGGGCTGGGGGCGCTGATCGGCCTGTCACCGGACTGGCGTGCCGACAGCTACTTTGTGGCCGAGCACCTGAGCTGGATGGAGCGTCACCACTGGCAGAGCCGCTATTCGCTGTCGTTTCCGCGTCTGCGCCCCTGCACCGGCGGCCTGCAGCCCGAGGTGGTGATGTCGGACAGGCAGCTGGTGCAACTGATCTGCGCCTGGCGCCTCTTCTCGCCGACCCTGGAGTTGTCGCTCTCGACCCGCGAATCCCCTGCGTTTCGCAACGGTGCCCTGCGCCTTGGCATCACCCAGATGTCGGCCGAGTCGCGCACCCAGCCGGGTGGCTATGCCGAGGGGGATAAAGAGGAGCTGGAACAGTTCGCCATCCATGACGACAGATCCCTCGGTGAGGTCGCCGCCGCCGTGCGGCAGGCAGGGTTGCAGCCGGTGTTTAAGGATTGGGAGCCTTTCTTGGGCCGATAACCAAATGATGTGACAACGCAGGAACCATAAAAGTAGGGTGCAATAAGCGAAGCGCATTGCACTAATGCCAGTCAGTTAAGCCTGACTGGCATTGTTTTTATTGGTTTTTT
>NZ_CAWNYS010000405.1:0-2291 GCF_963878295.1 Aeromonas sp. HMWF014
CACGAACGGCGGCGTGACCACCTCTTTCACCTCCACCGTCTTCTCGATGGGGCGGTTGTTGAACAGGTGCCAGCCATAGTTGGCGCCAGCTCCCATCAGCAGGGCAAGCGGGGCCAGCAGCCACCAGATCCAGCGCCGGTTCTGCTCCTCTTCCTGGGTGACGGGCAGCCCCATCGCCGGAATATGGGGGGTGAACTGGGGCTGTTCGGCCCGGCGCAGTGCCTTGAGCAGGGTAGACATCAGGAAGCCTCCTCCGACAATGTGGCCATGGTCTCATCGTTCATGGTATCCAGCGTGGCCGGTGTGCTGGTGCGTTGGGACTCATCTTCCAGCCTCGGCATGGGTTCGCCGGCCATCACGTTGAGGCGCAGCAGGGTATTGCTGCCGGCGATGCCGTCCGGGTTCAGCCCCTGTTCGCGCTGGAACTGTTGCAACTTGCTCTTGAGCTCGGCGTCGAAGCGACGCACCTTGCGATCCGGCTGCTGCAAGGCGCGGCTGAGGGTGTTGTCCAGCCACTGCACCTGGGTCGCCCCGGCATTGTTGCCAATCAGGGCGACGCCGCCCTTGGGCATGCGCCACAGCAGGGTGTAGCTGCCACCCCAGAAGTCTGACAGCCACTGCCTGTCCACCTGCCAGCTCTGGTTGCCGATGAGCAGGTTGGCCTTGTCCGGCCCCAGGCTGACCAGGGTCGCGTAATAGATGCCGCCTGTCTCGTCGGTCAGGCTGATGAGGGCCGGGTGCTGCAGGGCTTGCAGCTCTGCCAGCGAGGCATCGCCCTCCTGGCAACGCAAACCGGCGCGCGGTGCGTTGTCGCAGGTCGCCTCCTCCAGCTCTGTCCGGTAGCCCCACACCTTGTAGAGATTCTGCATGGCACTCTCTGGCTCCAGCGCCTGATTGATGGCGCGGGTCAGCTGCTCCTGCTGCTCCGGGGTGTCGTCAACCTTGACCGGCACCTCCACCTTGATCACGGGGCGCTCGGGGAAGAAGCCGAAGAATTGCCAGCCCCACCAGCCGGTGGCGACCAGCAAGGCCCCTGCCAGAGCGACCATGAGGCCGGACTGCCAGGTGCCTTCGTCGCGAATGCCGCTCACCTCATAGGCCGCCAGGCTGATGTCACCGTGGACTATCTTGTGGCTGCCACGGGCGAAGGCGGCGATCAGGGCGCGGTCGCAGATGAGGTTGATGAGGCGAGGAATGCCGCCGGAGAGGCGGTGCAGGGTCTGGAGCGCTTTGGGGGTAAAGATGGGCTGGACGCAGCCTGCGATCTGCAGCCGGAAGCGCACATAGGCATCCACGTCCTGATGTGAAAGCGGCAGCAGGTGATAACGGGCCGTGATGCGCTGGGCCAGCTGGCGCAGCAGGGGTTGGCGCAGCATCTGTTGCAGCTCTGGCTGACCGATAAGCACCACTTGCAGCAGTTTCTTCTCGTCGGTTTCCAGGTTGGTGAGCAGGCGCAGCTGCTCCAGCACGCCGGGCAGCAGATGTTGGGCCTCATCCACCAGCACCACGCTGCGCTTGCCTGCTGCCAGGTTGGCCAGCAGGTGATCGCGAATGAGATCGAACAGCAGCTTGAGACCGGCGTCCTTGTCGTACGGCAGCTGGAACTCGTCACAGATGGCCGCCAGCAGGTCACGCTCGGTCAGGGATGGATTGAGGATGTAGGCGATCTCGGTCTCGGCCGGCAACTGTTGCAACAGGCAGCGGGAGACGGTGGTTTTACCGGTTCCCACTTCCCCGGTTAGCAACACGAAGCCTCCCCCATCCTGCAACCCGTAGTTGAGGTGGGCGAGGGCCTCCCCGTGACGTTCACTCATATAGAGGTATTTGGGGTTGGGCGAGATGGAGAACGGGGGCTCCGACAGACCGAAGAACTGTGTGTACATAAGGATCCATTCCATTGTTATGGGCGGCAGGTTAAAGCCTCCCCACTGGGATGTCAAAGACCCGGATGCCATAAGGGGGGCTGGCGCATCTGGCAGCCAAAACCGCTGTTTTTATCGAATGTGGTCTGGTTGTGGTGGGCCACTGTGGCTGTCGGGCCAAGCTGGCCGGGTGATCGCGGCAGCCTGATCGCGGGAGGCATGGTGGTGCCATCGTGTCCGCCAGGCAAAACCGGTATAATCGAGGCAGGTTTATCAAGGGAGACAGAGATTGCAGACTTATCTGGTTGGGGGCGCAGTGCGGGATCGCCTGTTGGGATTGCCGCAAGGGGATCGGGATCACCTGGTGGTGGGGGCGACCGTGGAGCAGATGCTGGCACTGGGATTCACCCAGGTGGGCCGCGACTTCCC